>JAILSA010000052.1 GCA_024697885.1 Eubacterium sp.
TTCCAACTTGGATGCAAAACTTCGTGTACAGATGCGTATTGAGATCTCCAAGCTTCATCAGAGACTTGAGACTACTATCATCTACGTAACACATGACCAGACAGAGGCTTTGACACTGGGTACTCGTATCGTAGTTATGAAAGACGGTATTGTACAGCAGGTAGCTTCTCCACTGGATCTTTATATGAGACCAGACAACCTTTTCGTAGCTGGATTTATCGGTTCACCTCAGATGAACTTTGTAGATGCTAAGGTTGTTGTAAGCGGTACAGATGTACTTCTTATGTTCGGTTCTAACTCTGTAAAACTTCCAGCTGACAAGGCTAAGAAGTTGATCGAGGCTGGTTACAGAGATAAGGTTGTAACTTTCGGTATCCGTCCAGAGGATATTAAGGATGAGGAGATGTTCATCAGCAACTCCCCTGACACAGCATTTGATGCAACAGTCAGAGTATACGAGATGCTTGGTGCAGAGGTATTCTTGTACTTCACAGTAGACGATGCATTCGATATCACTGTACGCGTTAACCCACGTACAACAGCTCGTCCAGGAGATACCATTAGAATCGCTTTGGATGGTTCTAAGATTCACCTCTTCGACAAAGAGACTCAGAGAACAATCTGTAACTAATTTTATGTGCTTCTAAAAGTGAATAAATAAAGAATTCAAAGGTATCAGGAAGTGATTTCTGATACCTTTTCTTGACTTTTTTACTCATTGTTATATGATAAAATAAGATGTGTAAAAAGTTAAAGAAAGGGATACAAATATAATGAGAATAATATCTCACTTTAGTGGAAATAAGGAGAGACATCTTTCTACCACCAAGATCATTGTTATGGGTTTTTTGATTACCATTGTGGTGGGAGCCCTGCTTCTCATGTTGCCCATATCTACGGCAGAGGGACTAGAGACAAGTCCGATTGATGCCCTCTTTACCGCTACCACTTCGGTTTGTGTTACAGGCTTAGTAACCCTTCCCACCTATTCCCAGTGGTCCATTTTTGGCCAGGTGGTGATCCTGATTTTAATCCAGGTTGGTGGTTTGGGAATCATTACCTTTACCACCATCTTCCTGAGAATTTTGGGAAGGAGAATTGGCCTTAAGGAACGACTTCTGATTCAGGATGCCTACAACCTTGATACTATGAAGGGCATGGTAAAACTGGTGCAGAGAGTAATCTGTGGAACCTTTTTAGTTGAAGGCTTGGGAGCCCTGTCCTACATGCTGGTCCTGGTGCCAGACTATGGTCTGCGGGGAATTTGGATGAGTGTATTTAATGCCGTATCCGCCTTTTGCAATGCGGGTATGGACATTATTGGACCCAACAGTTTGATGGACTATGCCACCCATCCCTGGATGAACCTGGTGACTATGGGACTTATTATCCTGGGAGGTCTTGGCTTCCCTGTCTGGTGGAATATTTTGGATACCTTCCACTACGACAAGGTCCACTACCCATCAAGGAGAGAGGCCTTCCGTCATCTGAGACTCCACACCAAGCTGGTTCTTTTTATGACCCTGGTTTTAATTGTTCTGGGTGCCCTAATGATTTTGGCCCTGGAGTACAATAATCCTGCCACCTTGGGAAAAATGTCCCTTTGGGGAAAAATACTGGCTTCTCTTTTTCAGTCAGTCACCACCCGTACGGCAGGCTTTGCCGGGATCTCCCAGTCGGGCATGAGAGAGGCCACCTCTTTTATCTGCTGTATCCTCATGTTTATAGGAGGTTCCCCATCGGGAACAGCCGGTGGTATTAAGACCACCACAGTGGCAGTTTTGACCCTGACGGTTTATTCCATTATCAAGGGAAGAAGAGACACGGAAATTTTTGAGAGAAAAATCAGCTCAGACAATGTTCGCAAGGCCCTGTCAGTTTTTATGGTCAGTTTCCTTGCCATGCTGATTTCTGTCATGCTCTTGTCTGCAGTGCAGGAGGAGCCATTTATGGATTGCTTCTACGAGAGCGTATCGGCTATTGCTACGGTGGGACTGAGCCGGGATATGACAGCAAATCTCAATGAATTGGGAAAAATAATAATTATAGTGACTATGTATTTGGGAAGAATTGGTCCGATTTCCTTGGCTCTCTTTTTCAATGCCAAGAAATTTCCAAACCTGAAAAAATATAAGACAGAAAATATATCCATCGGTTAAGATGACCTGGGAAAGGAGATAGAAATGAAGAGAAAATCATTTGTCATGATCGGAGCCGGTCAGTTTGGTGCCAATGTGGCGAGAACTTTGGCTAGTTCGGGAGCAGAGGTCATGGTAGTAGATGAGGATGAAAATGCCCTGGAGGATGTGGCAGATTTTGTCACTCATTCCGTCTGTGCAGATGCCAGCAATCCAGAGGTAATTCGACAGTTAGGTATTTCTAACTACGACGGAGCCATTATAGGAATTGGTAGAAAGCTTGAGCCCAATGTGCTGATCACGATTCAGATGAAGGAACTGGGGATTCCCTATGTAGTGGCTATGGCCCGGGATGACCTGGAGGAGAGAGTCCTTCGCAAGGTGGGAGCAGACCGAGTGGTAACTCCTGATAGAGACATGGGAATTCGCCTGGGAAATCAGCTGATGAACGGAAGTTATTTTGATACCATAGAGCTGTCTGAGAACTATTCCATTATTGAATATATTTCGCCGGATGCCTGGAATGGAAAAACCATTAAGGACCTGGATGTCCGCAACAAGTACGGCGTCAATATTATAGGTGTGAGAGATGGACAAAATATTGATATTAATCCAAAGCCGGATTATGTCCTTCCAGACGACTGTGAATTAGTGGTTTTGGGCCACAACAATGAGTTGAAAAAATTACCTGGAATGTAGGAAAAAGGGGGCTGTCGCACTAAGACAGCCTCCTTATTTTTTGTATCATTCTTCTTCTTGAGTTTTCTTTGCCAGTTCAGAAACTACCTGGATTCCATTGACTTCCACCATGTCATTGATTTCTATCATAAGATAAGGAACTCCGTCAATTACCTTGGTTTCCACCAAATCAGCCCGTTCTGGATTCACCTGGATTTTTACATCGGGAGTGCAGACCTCGAACTTTCTGGTGCTGGTAATATTGTCTGCAATGAGAACTTTATTTTCCCCAACGGTCTCGTCAAAGCGCTGTTCAAAGGTCTCGATTTCCTCTTCCTCCACGCCACTCTTTTGCAGGAGTTTAGTCATCTCTGGCTTGCCGAGCTCTAGTGGAGCAGGCTCCTCTGAATTTTCCGCGATCATCTGGGTCAGATTTTCGTGGATGGTCTTGACTACCTCGTAGTCGCAGTCTAATCCCAGGGCCTCCTCCACAATGTTGTTAAAGGTTTCCTTCTGGCTCTTGGCAGGAAGGGGAAGCTGGCAGCCTAGGACCTTTTCTGTCAGAACAAAGTCCAGCTCGTCAGACTTTTTGGAGTAGTAGAGCAGGCTGTGGATGTCCATGTTGCGGTCGTTAAAGGCAGGGAAGAGAAATCCGGAGGTAGGTGCTCCCACCAGCCAATCCCGGATGCGGTCCTGAATGTTGTTGGTCTCTGCATTGTAGCAGAGTCCCGGTTTGGTCAGGGACACAGGACAGATGCTGCAGAGGATGTAGTCGTAGACGTAATCAGAGGCGTCAAAGTTTTCCACTCCGTCACTGGTGATGGTGGGAATGTCATAGGCATCGTGAGTCAAAATAATAAAATAGTTTTCCGGATAGCCATAGTTTTCAATCACCTTGTCATAGAACTGGTCTAAGAGGTCCTCGTCTGTCAGTTTGGATTCCACCAGTTTCATGAGAAAACGTTGTTTGCCGTCCTCCCTTGTTTCCTCCTCCATGGGAAATTCCATGTTGAGCAGGCTTTTTCCAATGGAACCGGACAGGGTCTTTCGAAAAATATCAATATATTTAAACATTTCCTCCTCAGGAAGTCCAAGGAAGGCCTCCTTTAGGGTCAAGCGCTTTTGCTTGTCTGCGTCCACATAGCAGCCGCAGAGCCTGGTAAAGCTGCACTTGGTTTTAGTAAAACGTTTTTTGATTTCAGAAATTTCTTTTTTGTTCATGCTTATGTTCCCCCTCGTATTTCTTTCAAGCGTTTTCTATTTTATCAATTTTTTTCCTCTTTTACAAGTTCAAAAGCTGGCCCTATCCTTTACGAAAGGGCGGGAATATGCTACTATTTACCCATGTAAAAAATC
>JAILSA010000117.1 GCA_024697885.1 Eubacterium sp.
TGGGAGGAGGCCTAGCCCGCTTTTTGTATGGTAGGAACCTGATGGGGGATGGCCTGTCCAAAATGTCTGGTGGTCGTTTAGAGGCTATTTTGGAAAAACGTACCGCTAGGAGTATCTTTGCCGTTCTTTTGGGGGCGGGAGTGACGGCGGTAATCCAGTCCTCCTCTGCCACCACAGTTATGGTGGTGGGCTTTGTCAACTCTGGAATTATGAAATTGTCCCAGGCGGTGGGCATTATTATGGGTGCCAACATCGGTACCACCATAACTTCCTGGATGCTGTCTCTGACGGGAATTGAGGGAGATACCCTTTGGGTGCAGCTCTTAAAGCCAAGCTCCTTTTCCCCGGTTTTGGCAGCAGTGGGTATTGTTCTGATTATGATGGGCAAGGAGGGAGCCAAGAAAAAGGATGTGGGAAGTATTCTCCTTGGCTTTGCCATCCTTATGTTTGGTATGGAGACCATGAGTGGTGCGGTGTCCGGTTTGGCAGATAATCCTAGCTTTACCAATTTGATGACTGCCTTTAGTAACCCTGTCCTTGGAATCGCCGTGGGAGCTATTCTCACAGCTATCATTCAGTCCTCCTCTGCCTCTGTAGGTATTTTGCAGGCCCTTTGTTCCACAGGTGCCGTCAACTATTCAGTGGCCCTGCCTATTATTATGGGACAAAATATTGGAACCTGTGTCACTTCCCTGATTTCCTCTGTGGGAGCTAGCAAAAATGCCAAGAGGGCGGCTATGATTCATCTGTCCTTTAACTTGATTGGTACTGGTATTTTTATCCTCTTCTTCTATGCCATCAACAGCTTTGTAGATTTTGCTTTTTTGGGAAATCCTGCCAATGCGGCGGGAATTGCTGTGATTCACAGCCTCTTTAATATAGGAGCCACCCTTCTTCTCTATCCATTCTCCAATCAACTGGTAAAGCTCTCCACTATTTTGGTGCCAGACCGAGGCCAGAAAGAGGAGACCGACCAGGTGGTAATCGACGAGCGATTTTTGGACAGCCCGGCCTTTGCCATGGAGCTCTGTAGGGGCAAGGCCGGAGAAATGGCCCAGGTGGTAAAAAAGGCCATAGATATGGGCTTAGACCTTTTGCTCACCTATGACCCAAAGAAGATGGAAGAGGTAGTAAAGCTTGAGGCCTTGGCGGACCGCTACGAGGATGTTCTTGGCTCCTATCTTGTAAAGTTGTCTGGAAAAAATCTAAGTGCCACAGACAGCCAGTCCATGTCTATTATCCTTCACAGCATCAGTGATTTGGAGAGGATTTCAGACCATGCCATGGAGATTGGCAAGGCGGCAGAAAAAATCAAGAAAAAAGACTTGTCCTTTAGCAAAAAGGCCAGGGGGGAGCTAGAAGTTTTGTCTCAGGCCGTGAGAGATATTTGTCATCAGACTGTGGAGGCTTTTTGCCAGGGAGACCAGGAAAGTGCCTTGCACATAGAGCCTTTGGAGGAGGTAATTGATACCCTGTCCAAAAAGATCAAGAAGAATCATATAAAGCGTCTGAAAAAGGGAAAATGCGATATCGTTATTGGATTTATTCTAGAGGATGTATTGAACAGTCTCGAGAGGGTGTCAGACCACTGTTCCAATGTGGCGGTGGAAATGATAACCATCAATGACAACGACTACAATACCCACGAATACTTCAGGAATTTTTCCGAGGAAGAGGAGAAAAAATTCCAGAAAGAGTACGAAAATCTTTTGGAAAACTATTCCCTTGCCAAGAAGAATGATATAATAGAGGAGTAGAAAAGGAGTGACAAACTATGGCTTTAATATATATTGTGGAGGATGATGAGAGCATCCGGGAAATCGAGGAACTGGCCCTGATGAACGCAGGGCACAGGACGGTGGGATTTTCTTGTGCCAAGGATTTCTACAAGAGGATGGAGGATATTTTGCCAGATTTGTGCATCCTTGACATTATGCTTCCAGACGAGTCGGGAAATGAAATTGTAAAGAAGCTTCGCAGGAATCCGGACAGCAAAAAAATTCCTGTTATTATGCTGACGGCCAAGACCACAGAACTTGATTTGGTCAAGGGAATTGAGGACGGAGCAGATGACTATATTAAAAAGCCTTTTTCCGTCATGGAACTTATTTCCAGGGTCAAGGCCTTGCTTCGCCGGACCCAGACGGAAGAAATCAAGGAACTTTATTTGGATGAATTGATTATAGACAATGAGAGGCGGGAAGTGACAGTGGCTGGTCAGCCAGTGGAGCTCACCTTTAAGGAGTTTGAACTTCTGTCTCTTTTTGTGAGAAATAAGGGAATCGTTATGCGGCGAGACCGAATTATGGAATGGGTCTGGGGGACAGACTACGAGGGGGAATCCCGCACGATTGATATGCATGTAAAAACCTTGAGGCGGAAGCTAGGTGATTACGGCGACCGCATCAAAACCATTCGAAATGTAGGGTATGTGATCAAATGAAAAAGAAGATTAATGTTAGGTTGGCAGTTATTGCCCTTTTGGCCATTGTGGCCACGGTGATTGGCGTTACTCTGGTTTACTACAGTTTATTTTTTCGCCAGGTTAAATCGGATTTGAGGGTGAGTGCTAAACTCCTAAAGGATACGCATTTTTTTGAATCGGTCCAGGCAGATGTGGATCAAATCGACTTGTCCACAGATATTAGCGAGCTGCGCGTCACCTGGATTTCAGAGGATGGAACCGTTCTCTACGACAACGATGTTACCAAAGAAAAATTGGAGAATCACTTGGACAGACCGGAGATTCAGGAGGCCTTCGAAGATGGGGAGGGGGAGACGGTGCGAAGGTCGGATACCATGAACCAGAGTACCTTTTATTATGCCCTGCTTCTAGACAATGGAACGGTCTTGCGAGTGGCTACCAATGCAGAGAGTATCTGGGCTATTTTTTCTTCAGCCATTCCCATTTTGGTGCCGATTATTTTTCTGATTTTAGTGGTCTGTCTGGCCCTGTCTCACATGCTGACCAAGAAGCTGATTCAACCCATTGAGATGATGACGCAAAATTTGGAAAATGCGGACTACAAGTCTCCCTACAGGGAACTCAATCCCATTGCAGAGATACTCCGGAGCCAGCACATGGACATTTTATCCGCGGCCAAGGCCAGGCAGGACTTCACGGCCAATGTCTCCCACGAACTGAAGACTCCCCTGACGGCAATTTCCGGTTACGCAGAATTGCTGGAGGGTGATATGGTGGAGGAAAATCAGAGGAAGGATTTTTATCACAAGATACGCAAAAATTCTGGCCGACTCCTGGCCCTGATTAATGATATCATCCGTTTATCTGAATTGGACAGCAAGGAGCATGAGCCAGTTTATGAGGAAATGGACCTCTGTGATTTGCTTGAGGAATGCCAGGAGGAGTTAGCTATGAACGCCAAGCAGGGCGGCGTGGAACTGCAGGTGTTTGCGGAGCCTTGTCCGATTACAGGAAACTCGGACATGCTCAAGGAACTCCTGGAAAACTTGGTGCAAAATGCTATTCGTTATAACAATCCAGGGGGACGAGTTATAGTATCTACGAAAAGGATAGAGGAAAGAAGTCTATTGGTGGTAAGGGACAATGGAATTGGAATACCTGCCTCGGAGCAGGAGAGAATCTTTGAGAGATTTTACCGGGTGGACAAGAGCCGATCCAAGGAACGCGGAGGAACGGGATTAGGCCTTGCCATTGTAAAGCACATAAGTGATTTACACGGGGCCAAAATAGAACTGGATAGCGCTCCCGGCCTGGGAACTACTGTTACTGTGGAATTTTAACCCAGTCGGAGTACAAGCTCCGACTGAGTTAA
>JAILSA010000123.1 GCA_024697885.1 Eubacterium sp.
GTAAAACCATAAACGATATAGCATACCGTTGCAATTAGCCCGGAAAACAAAGTGGTCATTCCCATTATTCTATCCGTATAACGTTCACAATCTCCATCTGCAATTGATATCTTATCGTTTTCATTCATACCTTCTGTATTCAAATTCCGTAAATTCTTATTTTTCCTCAAAATATGTATTGTCAAAGACATTAAAAACTTACCACGCACTTTCGCAGTATAACATTCCGTCATTAAACATAACACACTTAACAAAATATGCATACAAATAAACAGAGCGCAAAATATGTAAAGATTCCCAGCTTTTCTGAAAAATAGCGTTTCCAATAACTGTCTGCATATTTCAATTTCAACTATACCGATTATTGAATTCACTATTTGAAGAAAAGTAATTCCTAATACTCCTGTTAAGTCCAATTCTACAGGAGTCTTGAATCTTCTATTTAAAAACGATATAACTTTTCTTTTCATAAAAAGTCCTCCCAGTGCCTGGACTTGGGTGGAAAATCGTTGGTATCCAGGCGAGGCAAGGTCAAGGGATTGTCCTTCTTGTAATCCACCGGCCTGGCCTCCACAGAAAATCCAATCTTGCAGCCGATTTCCTTAGCATAGTCCACAACCTCCTGGTTGTAGCCCCCATAGGGATAGTTGATGGCCAGATAGTCCGGATCTATTACGGACTCAAAATACTTGAGAGAATTTCCTATGTCCTCTTTCATCTTATCCTCCGGCAGTTGGTTGAGCCAGTAGTGCCTCTCCCCGTGGAGGCCAAAGAACATGCCGGCCTCCTTCATCTCACGAATCTGGTCCAAGTTCATATATAATTCCCTGGAAAAATCTTCCTCCGACCGGCCCACCGTCTTCTCAAAAAGCCGGTCCACCATCTGTCCCCTGATTTCTTCCGGCAGGTAGGTCTGAAGCAGGCGCTTTATAAAAATCACCTCTTTGGAATCCCAGCGGTTAGCCACTGCCAGTTTCTCAAAAATCACCTGATTTTCCTCCAGTTCAAGGCCCCCAGCCCGCAGGTCGTCCATCATGGAAAAAATCTCCTTCACAAGCTCATCCACCTGACCACAGGCCAGAATAAAGTGAATCTTGTTGACGTCCAAAACCTTCTTATATTTCAATATGCCGGAGGGAACGAAAAAGGATCCCTGCATGCCATATTCCTTGAGAAGAGGAAAGACATATCGGTAGTGGTCTATATATCCATCATCAAAGGTGAGCAGGAGGGACTTGGGTGGAAGACTCTTTTTGCCCTCTAGGGAATCCATTACCTCCTCCATGGTCACCACATGAAAATTCTTGGAAAAATATTCTATTTGTTGGCGAAAAAGGTCAAGTTCTAAACCCTTAATCCCCGGGTAGTCACTCCCTGCAATGGGCCTTACATAGTGGTACATCACAATATAAAGTCTATCCATTTTTCTCTCCTAGTCGTAACGGGTAGTCAGACTGTGGTCAGTCACAAACTTAGTCTTGCAAAACTGGTCCCTGGTGGTATTGATGGCAATGGCTGTCACCAGGCCGTCTGGCTTGTTGTCGTTAATCATAATTCTCTCTGCCTGGCCCGCCCCGAAGATTATATGGTCGTAGCGGACATGGTTTTCCTTCAGAAACTTCAGGGTATGGGCCTTTTCCCAATCTCCCCTGGCGGTGAGAAATATAATAATGTCCCTCTCAGGAATCCCATCCAAAAACTCCCTGGCTCCCGGCAAAAATTCATCTCTCCCCAAAATATAGGGGCCGTCGTGGACCAAAAGGGTTCCGTCCAAATCAAGAATCCAGGTCTTTTGCATAGAAGAAAGTTTCACTTCCTTAGGCTCTAACATTCCTGATCTCTCCCTTCCCCTGCAACATGCTTGAGGATGAAATTAATGGACTCCTGTCTGGCCCTCTGGCTGTCTTCCCCTTCAAAGCCGTGGCCCGCCTCTGACAAGACGATAAACTCAGAGTTTGGATAGAGTTCATGGGCCCTTCTGGAGTAGGCAATTGGCACCAACTCATCCCGGTCTCCGTGAATCAAAAGAGTAGGTACCCGGGTAGCCTTGATCTCCTCAAAAATATTTATGTTCATGGCAGTCTCATTGTAGTCTGCACTCAGAACCAGGCCACCTAAGTCATAGCGGTCCATGTCAAATCTCTTCTGAGAATCATCCGGAATCACAAAGGCTGGATACCAAAGAATCTGGCCCTTAACCGGCAGTTCCTTCTGGCCCAGAAGATGGGCTGTCACAAAACCTCCCATGCTCTCTCCCTGGAGGAAAAAATTCTCCCCATCCACATAGGGCAGGTCTTTGGTAAATTTTATTACATCCTCTAAATCCGCCTGCTCCGTGGGAATAGTCATAGCCCTCATACTTCCCTGGCTCAAACTATCCATGCCTCCGCCGCAAAAGTCAAAAAACATGCAGACAATTCCCGCCTCCGCATAGCCCGGTCCGTGGTGGTGCAAGAGTCTGTAGTTGCCACCAAAACCGTGGGAAAAAATTACGGTTGGGTACTTTTTCTCTTCTCCCTCCTGTCCCGGAACAAAAATCTCTGCTGCAATTTTTTGTCCCCTTCTATTGATAAGTTCCATTTTCTTCTGATACATGTGTCCTGTCTCTCCTGTCAAAATTTATAGTTGGATTTGGTCCAAAATCTCCTTGAGAACATTGGCTGATTTGGTCAGGCTCAAAAGTTCTGGCTCATTGAGCATAAGTGGCACCTGGGTCTCTATGCCCTCCCGTCCCAAAACACATGGCATGGACAAAACCACACCGTCAATTCCGTGCTCTCCGTGCATGGCAGTGGACACTGGCAAAATAGCGCACTCATTGCGGACAATCACCTCGCAAATCCTCCTTACCGCCATAGCCACTCCGTAATAGGTGGCACTCTTTTTTTCAATAATCTCATAGGCAGAATTTTTCACCGTCTCCGCAATATTTTCCTCGGACTGGCGGTGCTGATAATGACCTCTCATCTCACAAAAATCGCTGAGGGGGATTCCCGATACATTGGCTGAACTCCAGGCGGCAATCTCACTGTCTCCGTGCTCTCCAATAATAAAGGCGTGAATGCTCTTAGAATCCACACTCAGATGCTTGCTCAGGCTGTGCTTAAGTCTGGCAGTATCTAGGACAGTTCCAGAACCGATTACCCTGTTTTCTGGAAGGCCGGAAAGTTCCTGGGCCACCTTGGTCAAAATATCCACTGGGTTGGCAACCACCAGAAGAATTCCCTGAAAGTCTCTGGCTGTGATCTCTGGAATTATAGACTTAAAAATCCCTACATTTTTGTTGACCAAATCCAGCCTTGTCTCCCCTGGCTTTTGAGCAGCTCCCGCTGTGATAATAACAATTCCGGCATCCCTTACATCCTCATAGTTGCCTGCATATATACTCTGCTCCTTGGCAAAAGGAATACCGTGGCTAATGTCCATGGCCTCTCCCTCCGCCTTCTCCTGATTGGCATCGATTAAGGCAATCTCAGAAAAAAGACCGCTCTGCATCAGGGCAAAGACCGTGGCAGAGCCTACAAATCCGCATCCAATCATGACTGCTTTTTGAAAATTAATCATACTCTATTTCCTCCTTGTCCTAAATCATTTTGCTTCTGTCCTAACTTTAGCATAAGGCGGGAAGGGCTTCAAGAAAAATCGCCATTTTCTCAGTGATTTCAGGCAAAAAAAGAGGCCGGAGCCACCGACCTCTAAAATGTCTATCTTTGACCTGAATAAATTTAGGATTCAAGCTGATCCAACATCTTGTGCAAAATCCTGTAAAGTTCCTGGGCATCCTCTGCCTCAATGGGAATACAGGCTCCCATCTGGGCCGGCACCAAAACTGCCTTTTCCCTGAGCGCACGGCCCTCCTCTGTCAGGCTCACAAGAAGACTTCTCTCGTCCTCCTTAGACCTCTCTCTGGTGACATAGGACTTTTTTTCCAAAGCCTTGAGTAAGGGGGTCAGAGTTCCCGAATCCAAGAAGAGTCGGGCTCCCATGTCCTTGACAGAAATCTGATCCTGCTCCCACAAAACCATCATGGCAATGTACTGGGTGTAGGTCAAATCCAGGCGGTCCAAAAAAGGCTTATACCTGCGGACCACTTCCTTGGCACAGGCATAGAGGGGAAAGCACAGCTGATGGTCTAACCTGAGGCAATCATACTTATCTGACATTATAGATACTCCTCTACCTTGGCTTTAACATCTGCCATATCTGCAGTTGGCTCGAAGCGGGCAACGATCTGGCCCTCTCTGTCAATAATAAACTTGGTGAAGTTCCATTTTACATTGCCATTATTTTTGTAATCCTTGTCCATCTTCTTGACGATTGGAGCCAACATAAGCTTGCCAGGTCCATTGAATCCCTGGAAGGTGGTATTTTCTGTCAACCACTTAAAGAGTGGGTCAGCATTCTCCCCATTGACGTCAATCTTGCTAAACTGAGGGAAAGTGATGCCAAATCTTCCCTCGCAGAAGCTGTGGATCTCGCCGTCATCGCCAGGAGCCTGCTCGCCGAACTGATTACATGGGAAATCCAACACTTCCAAACCCTTGTCCTTCAACTCATCATACATTTCTTGAATTGGTGTGTACTGTGGGGTAAAACCGCAGCCTGTCGCTGTGTTAACAATCATAATAACCTTACCCTTGTACTGGGAAAGATCTACTTCAGTTCCGTCCTGTGCTTTTACTTTGAAATCATAAACATTCATCTTTCTACCTCCATTTAGATAGTGTGCAATTAAATTGCGTTTGATTTAATACAATTTGATTGTACACAACCAAAACAGACTTGTCAAGATAAATATTTTATTGTTTTTAAAAATAAATCTTACTTACAAAAGCCGGTCTTCCCACTCTGCCTCCCTAAATCCTACCAATATAAAATCCTCTGCCACAATGATCGGTCTCTTCACCAACATACCATCCGAGGCCAGGAGTTCAAACTGGTCTTCCTCCGGCATGTCCTTTAGCTTGGCACTAAGTCCTAATTCTCTGTACTTCATTCCTGAAGTGTTAAAAAATCTCTTGAGGGGAAGGCCAGACCTGCCCTGCCACTCCATAAGTTCTTCCTTCTTCGGATTCTCTTCTACTATGTGTCTGTCCTCATAAGAAATACCGTGGTCATCCAACCACTTCTTGGCCTTCTTACAGGTGGAACACTTGGGATACTCTACAAATAACATACTAATCTTCTGCCACTCAAAATGTGTCCAAATATACGCACATTGAGATGATTTGCTACAATCTCACGATTTGTAGTTACTGTTTCATTGTGTCCGATTTTGGTCATCCGAAGATTATTCCTACTCTCGTTTATATAACACTCCACAGTCGTAAATTCCCGACTAAGCCATCGGTACATATCTATGATTGTTTGATTATGCTATTTCATAGATTTCTGCATCTCTCAAATTAAGACTTGCATTATAATCTCTATCTTCTATATATCCACAATCACATTTATAAATTCTGTCTGATAACTTTAAATCTTTCTTTATCTGACCACAACAATTACAGATTTTAGAAGATGGAAACCATCTATCAACAACACCATTATTCGTCAACCATACCATGTCGAACTTCTGTTTCAGTAGTTGCTTAAACTTCATCCTTACCAAGGGATAACGGAAGTTCGACATGGTATGGTTGACGAATAATGGTGTTGTTTTAAGATTGTTCTTGAAAGAGGAGAAGCATCCGGCCTGTAAGTCATTCATCGAGCTTAATGAGTTCAACGATATCCACAAGGAGGAAAAGCAAGGTAATATCCTTCAGAGACGGAAGGGAAGGAAAACGAGTAATATTTTCATAATTTTTTTGAATATCAGAAGTCTACCACACTTAATTGGTAATCCCTCGGTTTTGACAAACTATATTAAAATCAAAATATACCATATATTTTTTCCATAATTTCTGAATTATCGAAAGAAAAATC
>JAILSA010000130.1 GCA_024697885.1 Eubacterium sp.
GGAATGAATAATTTTTATTACCTTTGCACCATAAACTGTTATATATGAAATATTACAAGATTATGAAAAATATTACGAAAACAAAAAAAATGATACTTCTCGCCATTATGGCGGTAGTAAGCAGCGTTTCATATGCTGCGACAAACCTTTCACTGAGGTTTACTGCAAATGACGCAGGTGATATAACATCAAGCAAGACCATCGGGGCTTTTACGATGGTGGGAACATCTGATAAAAAAATAACCATTGCTTCAAGTAATAAAACTATTGATGGAGAATCTTTTACTTATTGTTTGAAACTTGGAGGAACTGGAAATGCCTCTTGTCGTTATCTGTCTTTTGCTGTAGAAGGCCCATGTACTATTAAGACGTATGGCGCTTCTTCAAATACTGACAATGAAAGAAACCTTACAATTTCATCTGGTAGTTCTCCACTGGGAACAGCAATAAAGACAGGATACTGTACTTCTTCTTCTACACCGGTGGCAGAGGAATACAATTATACTGGTGGTGCCACGACCTTATACATCTATTCAAGTAACAGTGGATATAATGTTTACGGCATCGACGTTACATACGGTGAGGGAGGCAGTACGGAAACTCGCTACACAGTATCATTTAATGCGAACACTAACGGTACGTGTTCTACCTCAAGCCTTACCGAGGCAAGCGAGGGCGCTGGTGTGACGTTGCCAACAGCAACGGCTAACTACGGCTATAACTTCCTTGGCTGGTCAACAAGCAGCACTGCTACAACAGCTTCATACAGTGCCGGCGCTACATATAAGCCAAGTGCAAACACTACTCTCTATGCCATTTATGAGGTTGACGCAAACGCCCCTGTGCTCCCTGCAGCAGGCTCTGCAATAACCTTTGATGCCACAAAGCGTTACTCTGAGTGGGTGATTAACTCACGTTTAAGTGATTTCTACGGCAATAAAAGTGTCATGAACTTTGCTAAATATACAGATGACGGAACGAAGACTGTAGCAGGCAAGACCGATGAGCTTGACTACGTTCCGGGACTTGTGGCAAAGGCAGTTCTGGAGACGATAGACTATTACAAGAACAACAACGACGTAAACGTAAAGCCATGGTTCTATGCCGTACAGGACTACGCTAACAATACCATTAAGTCTGCAGGCGTACAAGGTAAGAGCTTTGACGACCTCAATGCCGTAAAACTGTATTTCAAGTTACAGGAAGTGGCACAGTCCGGAGCAATACCTGACGCTGCTGACACAAACATAAGCAACGCGAAGAGTATTACCACAGCCAACACCCGTTTGGGTGAGGCTCTTGCAGGAATAAAGATTGCAAACAGGGACTATGCTATCAGCGAGAGTCTGCTGCCTGGTGCTGCCGGCGGTTGGTGGCATAAGTCTGGCTACACCAACCAGATGTGGTGTGACGGACAGTATATGGGACCTGCACTGTTGGCTCAGATGCTCAATGAATATGACAATTATGAATCAGACGGCTGTATAGCAGGCAGCAAGGCTGCAGACTGGGACTTGGTAACAAAGCAGTTTACCATATCATGGAACTATCTCTGGAACCCAGAAGTGAAGTTACTCTACCATGCTTTCACTGCAGACCCTGAATGTACTGCAGACACAAATGCAAAGACAAACGCATCAAAGTGGGCAGGATTCCCTAACAGCGACGGCATCTACCACTCTGCCGAGTATTGGGGCAGAGCTGAGGGTTGGTATTTCCTTGCACTCGTTGACGTACTGGAGCAGATGCAGATAGCAGGACTGACCAAGACACAGAACTACAAGACACTGCACGGCTACCTCAACGAACTTGCTGCTGGTATCGCAGCAAAGCAGGATGCAGCAACAGGTTGCTGGTATCAGTTGCTGAACCATGACGGCACATTCTATGCAAACGAATATAATGGAACATCATATCCAGACACATACAACTATTTAGAATCTTCTGCTACTGCAATTTTTACAGCAGCATATTTGAAAGGTATGCGTCTCGGACTCTATGACACCGACTACACAGCAATAGCAAAGAAAGCATACCAGGGCATTGTCGAGCAGTTCATGGTGGCTGACGGCAATGGTGGTGTTCACCTCATTGCATGTTGTAAGTCTGCCGGCGTAGGTGGTTCCTCTTTCCGTGATGGCTCTGCTGCATACTACCTATTAGGTTCTGATGTTCCCAAGACAACGACAAGCGGAAGTGACTTCTACACCGAGGGTAAGGTGTTCGGTGGCTTCATCCTCGCTGCTACAGAGTATGAGCGCTTGTTCATAGACGAAAAGTCGTTACTTCAGGCAGTTACAACAGCCATTGATTTGAATGAAAACGGCGATTATGGTATACCTGTACCGGACTACGTAGAAGAAAACG
>JAILSA010000164.1 GCA_024697885.1 Eubacterium sp.
ATGAGTTCCACCAGCTTGTTCCCCTGAACCGGGGCCTTGGGATACATGTAAAAGCAAAGTTTCTTGCTCTTACCGGAAATCTCTGTAATGTAATTTTTGTGGGCGCTCTGCTTGAGGAGGGCGATTTCCAAAAGGTTTTGAACACTCTTTGGTGGCTCTCCAAAACGGTCAATGAGCTCGTCTAACATATCCTCTCGCTCTTCCTCCGTCTCTATGTCGGCAATGCGCTTGTAAATGTCCAATTTTTGCAACTCATTCTTAATATAACTGTTTGGAATAAAAGCGTCAACCTTTATATCTATGGCAGTTTCGAAGTCTGTCTCCTGGGTCACAAGGCCCTGGATTTTCTTGACGGCCTCATTGAGCATCTTACAGTAGAGGTCGTAACCCACCGCCTCCATGTGGCCGTGCTGGTCAGCCCCTAAAAGGTTGCCGGCCCCACGGATTTCCAGGTCCTTCATGGAAATTCGAAAACCGGAACCTAACTCCGTAAATTCCTTAATGGCCGCCAGACGCTTCTCCGCCACTTCCTTGAGCATCCGGTCCCTCTTATATAGAAGGAAGGCAAAGGCTGTTCGGTTGCTGCGGCCCACCCGGCCCCTGAGCTGGTAGAGCTGGGACAGGCCCAGGCGGTCTGCGTCCTCTATTATAATGGTGTTGACATTGGGAATATCAAGCCCCGTCTCCACAATGGTGGTGGAGACCAAAACATCAATGTCCCCCTCCACAAACTGGTACATAACCTTCTCTAGCTGGCGCTCGTTCATCTGGCCGTGGGCATAGGCCACCACGGCTTCCGGCACCAGCTTGGCCACCTGGTTGGCCACAATGTCCATGTTGTTGACCCGGTTGTAGACATAGTAGACCTGGCCTCCCCGATTGATCTCGCGGCTGATGGCCTCACGAATGATTTCCGAATTTTTCTCCATCACAAAGGTCTGGATTGGCATGCGGTCCACCGGCGGCTCCTGGAGGACAGACATGTCTCGAATTCCCACCAGACTCATGTGGAGGGTCCTTGGAATCGGAGTGGCTGTCAGGGTCAAAACATCGATATCGCTCTTGATCTGCTTGATTTTTTCCTTGTGCTTGACTCCAAAGCGCTGCTCCTCGTCAATAATAAGGAGACCAAGGTTTTTGTACTTTACATCCTTGCTCAAAAGTCTGTGGGTGCCAATTACCACATCCACGCTGCCCTTTCTTACCCCCTCCATGGTCTTTTTTTGCTCCGCGGGGGTTCGCAGGCGGCAGAGGAGCTCCACATTGATGCCATGGCCGCTCATGCGCTGGGCAAAGGTGTTGTAGTGCTGGCCCGCCAAAATCGTGGTAGGCACCAAAAAAGCCACCTGCTTGCCGGACATCACTGCCTTAAAGGCCGCTCGAATGGCGATCTCCGTCTTGCCATAACCCACATCACCACAGATTAACCGGTCCATGATTTTCTTGCTCTCCATGTCCCTCTTGGTCTCCTCTATGGCCCTTAGCTGGTCCTCTGTCTCCTCGTAAGGAAACATTTCCTCAAACTCCTTTTGCCAGAGGGTGTCCTTCTCAAATTCATATCCCTGCTTGGCCTGGCGCTCTGCGTAGAGGTCCACCAATTCCTTGGCCATTTCCTGAACAGCTCCCCGGACTCTGGACTTGGTCTTTTTCCACTCCGGGGAATTGAGGCGGTTTAGCTTAGGTACCTTGGCGTCGCTTCCCGCGTACTTTTGCAGGACCTCTAGGGAGGTGGCAGGTATGTAGAGGTTGCTTCCCCCGGCATAGGCCACCTTCAGGTAGTCCTTAATCACATGGTCTCTCTCTATTTTCTCAATGCCCTGGTAAACTCCCAGACCGTGATTTTCGTGCACCACATAGTCTCCCACCTTCAGGTCGTTGAAACTGTGGATGGAAGCTCCCTCGTAGCGCTTGATTTTCTTTTTCTTTCTCTTGACCCGGCCAAAAATGTCGCTCTCCGTCACCACCACAAAGCGGATGTCCGGGTACTCAAAGCCCCGGCGGAGGTTGCCCCTGGTCACCATAATCTGCCCCTCTTTGATGGCGGTCTTTTTCTCCCCATCATAAAAGGCCATAAGGTCGTAGTCCATCAAATCCTGGCACAGCCTTTTTCCCCTGGTCTCCGAGGCGGATACCAAAAGGACCCGGTAATTTTTCTTCTTATACTTTTGCAGGTCCTTGGCCAAAAGGGCAAAGTTGTTGTTGTAGGATGGGGAGGACTGGGCCTGTATGTAAAATTTTCTCTCTATATTGATGCCCCTGAGAGGGGAGTCAAGGGTGGCCAAAAGAATCAGGGGATAGCAGCTTAGCTTGGCCAAAATCTGGCTGACGGGATAGAGGACATCCATCTGCCTTGCCAGGATATAGCCCTTTTCAAGTCGCCCCTTCATGCTCTCCACAAACTCCGTTTCCACAGCGCTTCCATGCTCTATGCACCGGTGGGGTTCATCCAAAAAGACTCCCACCTTTTTTCCCTGAAAATAGTCAAAAAAGGAAACCGTCTCTCCTCCCCTGGTAAAATACCCAATATAGGATTCAAGGTTTACCATGCCGTGGTAGGCCCGGAAGGTGTCCATAAAATTGTCCACATTTTGTCGGAGGCGGCTGGCCTCCTCTTTTTTGCCCTGGGCCTCAAGCTCCTTGCAGGTCCTCTTCTTGTCCTCTTCCATCAGGTGGAGCCCCCTAAGGGCCTCATCCTCTGTCAAAAAAATCTCCGTGGCAGGGAAGATACAGACCCTGTCAAGATTTTCCACAGACCTCTGACTGTCCAAATCTATGGACCGGATGGTGTCCACCTCTATGTCAAAAAATTCCACTCGGATGGGGTTCTCCTCCGTCAGAGGAAAGACATCCAAAATCCCCCCTCGGACAGAAAACTCCCCCTCCCCGCTGACCTGGGCCACATGCTCATAGCCCATGGTGGTCAGTCGGGTCTGGAGCTTTTTCAAATCAAATTCCATGCCAGACTCCATAATAATGGTATTTTCCTGGTATTTTTCGTAGGGCAGGCAAAAATCCATACCCGCATCTATGGTGGTGATAATGGTCACCGGCTCCTCCTCAAGGAGGGCCTTGACCACCTTGAGTCTCTCCTTGACAATGGCCTGGCCGTGGACATCGGCGCTGTAAAAAATCAGGTCCTTGGCAGGATAATACATCACCCTGCGGCCGTACATCCTCTGGTCCTCCATAAGCTCCTTGACCCGGACCTCTCCGTAGGTGACAATGAGCTCCACGTCAAAAAGACCCTGAAGTCCCGCCGTCAAGTGGCTCTTCTGGGTATCTATGGTTCCCACCACCTCCAGGGGGCCATCCCCCCGGGTCAAGGCTGTCTTTAATTGTGTAAATTCCTCGATCTCCTCCAAGGGAGCCAGCAAACTCTCCACATTTCCTCCTTATTATCTCTCAATCCTGGTGCCGTTGACCAAATTCATGGCCGCCCTCATATCTTCCTCTAACCAGGCCACAACTCCCTGGTCTGCCAGGGCGAAGATGTCACGAAACATGCCATCCTCCTCCTTGGAAAAACGACCCAAAACGTGTTTGACCAAATCGCCCCTCTCCGGCTTTTGGCCCACACCAATTTTTACCCTGGAAAATTCCTGGCTGCCCAGGTGCTCTATAATGCTCTTAATGCCGTTGTGGCCGCCGGCGCTTCCCTTGGCCCTCATGCGGACCTGGCCCACATCTAAACTGATGTCATCGTAGATCACCAAAAGGTCCTCCAGGTCTAGCTTGTAAAAATCCATCAGAGCCCTGACACTCTCTCCGCTGAGGTTCATGTAGGTCTGGGGCTGGGCCAGCATTACCTTCTGGCCTCCGATCATTCCCTTACCCACCAGAGCCTTGCCCTCCCGACTTCTCAGGGGAATATCATACTTGTCACTCAAAAAAGTAACCATATCAAAACCTATATTGTGTCTGGTGGCGGCATACTCCACTCCCGGATTGCCCAAACCAACAATTAAAAACATAATAAATCCTCCATTCAAGACTCCGCTTGCGTACTTGTCTCTTATTCTACCACAAGATTTTATTCCTTCAAGTAAAATTCTAGGAACATCAAAAAGGGCAAGCCCTATGACCTGCCCTCTCTATCTTATCCTCTTTTCTTACGCTTGTGCATCTTGCTCGCTCAATACGCGCTGATACTCAGCAATGATGGCCTCCTGGAGAGTTCCTCTCATCTCACCGTTAATCGGATGTGCCACATCGCGGTACTCTCCGTCTGGTGTTTTCTTGCTAGGCATTGCAATAAACAAGCCCTTCTCTCCCTCTATGATTTTGATGTCATGCACTACAAAGCACTGATCAAAAGTCACAGACACAACAGCCTTCATTTTTGAATCCTTGCTAACAATGCGAGTACGAATATCTGTAATCTGCATCTAGCCATCCCCCTTATTCTTCTATCATCTACAGTACATAGCGATCATTTTTTTCCAAAATAATCTTGATGTCCTCTGGATTGCCCACATAGTTGGAATTGGCCCGGATGGTTCCGTGACTTTCCACAATGCAGTTTTCAATGTATGTATTGTCCCCTATATAGACATCATTTAAAATAATAGAATTCTTAATTGTACAATTATTTCCTACATAAACTTCCTTAAAGAGCACGGAGTCCTGCACTTCTCCGTTAATAATACAACCACTGGAAATCAGACTGTTTTGCACACGGGAGCCAACGTTGTACTTGGCTGGTGGCAAGTCCTCAATCTTAGATGCAATGGTTGGATACTCATTGAAGAAATAATCTCTGGTGTCCCTGCTCAAGAAATCCATATTGGTCTTGAAGTAGGAATCCACCGCATTAATATTGCTCCAATAGGAATCCATCATGTAAGAATAAATTTTCTTGATTCCCTTATAGCGGATAAAAATATCCTTCACCAGGTCGAATCCACCCTCAGCTCCAGCTCTCTCGATCATCTCAATCAGCTGGCGACGACGAATTACATATACACCGGTGGAAACCAATGTCTTGTCTGTAACAATTGGTTTTTCCTCAAAATCGGTAATCAAGTCTGAGCTGTCCACAGTTACCACACCGAAGCGGGTTGGGTCAGGCACAGATCCCAAGTCCTTGGTTACGATGGTAATATCAGCATTTTTGGCAATGTGATATTCCAACACCTTGTTCATATCTAATTTGTAGACACAGTCACCAGATGCAATAATTACATATGGCTCATGTGACGACTTCAAGAAGTCAATGTTTTGTGCAATGGCGTCTGCCGTTCCACGATACCACTGGTTGTTATCGTGAGTCTGAGTCGGTGTGAAGACGAACAAGCCGCCCTGCTTACGACCAAAATCCCACCACTTGGAGGAATTCAAATGCTGCGCCAATGACTTTGAGTTATACTGGGTAAAAACTCCTACCTTTGTAATCTTGGAATTGGCCATATTACTCAGGGCAAAATCGATGCTTCGATATCCCCCGGCGATTGGCATGGCTGCCGTCGCTCTCTTTCTGGTCAGCTCTTTCATCCTGTTGCTGGAACCTCCAGCGAGAATCAATCCGATTGCTTTCATTATAACTCACCTGCCTTTATCAGAGTTTCTCCACCTGCTAAGGTGTTATCTGGGTAATCTTCTAATGTTGTCACACCCGATATGGCAGTATTTTTGCCAATGGTAACCCCGTCAGGAATGACGGTATCCTCCCCAATGGTTACTAAGTCGAAGGCGTAAACATCTGGTTTTACCTTGTTGACCACACCCTCTTCACCTGCACCCAATACACAATTGGCTCCGATGGTGGATCCCTCGGCCACAATGGCCTTGTCCAAAACCGTATTTTTGCCGATTCTAGCAGAACTCATTACAATAGAATCTCGAACTACTGCGCCCTCTTCAATTACCACATCCGATCCAATGACCGAATTGTGAACTTCTCCCAAAATTTCGCATCCATCGCCCATAATTGCTTTGTCCACGACTGCACCGCTGGCGATATATTGCGGTCTCAGCCACTCATTCTTCGTATAGATTTTCCAAAACTCTTCATACAAGTTGAAGACAGGAATCAAGTCGATCAATTCCATATTGGATTCCCAGTAGGACCCCAATGTACCTACATCCTTCCAATATCCATTGAACTCATAGGCGAAGATACGATCTCCGCGCTCGTGGCAGTATGGCAAAATATGTTTACCAAAGTCACAGCCCTGTTGATCCTTCAATGTAATCAGTGCTTCCTTCAAAACCTTCCATGAGAAAATGTAAATACCCATGGATGCCAGATTTGATCTAGGATGTTCTGGCTTCTCCTCAAATTCTGTAATACGGTGTGTCTCATCCGTAATACAAACACCAAAGCGACTTGCCTCCTCAATTGGCACTGGAATCGTGGCCATTGTAACATCTGCGTTGTTGGCCTTATGGAAGTCCAGCATCACCTGGTAATCCATCTTGTAAATGTGATCGCCGCCTAGAATCAATACGTATTCTGGATTGTAATACTCCATATAACGCAAGTTCTGATAAATGGCATTTGCAGTTCCGGTATACCACTCGCTGCTATTACTCTTCTCATAAGGTGGAAGAACGGAAACGCCCCCAACGTTTCGGTCCAAATCCCATGGAATACCAATTCCAATATGAGTATTCAGCTTGAGTGGCTGGTACTGTGTCAGCACACCAACTGTATCTACCCCAGAGTTGATACAGTTACTCAATGGAAAATCAATAATACGATACTTTCCCCCAAAAGCTACAGCAGGTTTTGCTACATTTGCTGTCAAGACACCTAGCCTCGACCCTTGCCCCCCAGCAAGTAACATGGCTATCATTTCTTTTTTTATCATGTTATCACTCCTGTTGTATTTTGATAAATTAAATTATACCATAATTTTTTACTTTTGTGAACAATAATTAACAATTATTTTTATCATTTCGGAATTTAATTGTAAAAATTGCACAAAAGAAATCTTCCTTGTATTTTTTTCCTTGTGTATATATAATTATAATGTTATATAAATAGGAAAAAAGCTTCAAAACCATATGCAGAAAGGGGCATATAAAATGAACGAAATCGATTTTCAAAAGCCTTGCCACATTCACTTCATTGGAATTGGCGGCATCAGCATGAGCGGCTTTGCCGAATTGCTACACAGCTTCGGCTTCACAATCACCGGCTCAGACTGGCACGAGAGCAAGATCACAAAACACTTAGAATCTCTGGGAATTCAGGTGATTTACGGTCAAAAGGCCGAAAACATTACAAAAGCCGTGGACCTGGTGGTCTACACAGCAGCCGTTCACCCGGATAATCCGGAACTTGTAAGAGCTAAAGAAATGGGTCTCCCTGTTATAGAGAGAGCAAAGATGGTGGGACAGGTGATGAAAAATTACAAGTCTGCCATTGCCATCAGTGGTACTCACGGAAAAACCACTACCACCTCCATGGCTTCCCACATTTTCTTAGAGGCCCAGATGGACCCTACCATTTCCGTGGGAGGTATTTTGCCAATTATCGGAGGAAATATTCGAGTGGGTCGGTCGGAAAACTTTATTACCGAGGCCTGCGAGTACACCAATAGTTTCCTACAATTTGCCCCAAGCATTGGAATTATACTTAATATAGAAGAAGATCATATGGATTTCTTTAAAGATATTCAGGACATTCGAAATTCCTTCCGGGCTTTTGCAAAGCTCCTTCCAGAGACTGGAGCCCTGATCATCAACAAAGATATCGACCAATATGAGGAAATTATTAAGGGTCTTTCTTGCAAAATTATTACTTATTCTGTAAATCAAAAGGACGCGGACTTCTGTGCCGCCAATGTGGTCTTTGATGAAAATGGCCACCCAGGCTTTGACCTTATGGTCAGGGGAGAGAAAAAGGGCCACTACCAGTTAAATGTAGTGGGAATTCACAATGTGTCCAACAGCCTGTCCTGTCTGGCCCTGGCCTCCCTCTTTGACATCTCCTCAGATGCCATTCAGAGAGCCTTTGACGCCTACCGGGGAACGGACCGCCGCTTCCAGCTCAAGGGAGAGAAAAATGGTTTTACCATTATTGACGACTATGCCCACCACCCAACAGAGATTGCTGCCACCCTTGAGGCGGCCGGCAAGTACCCACACAAGACTCTTTGGACCGTGTTCCAGCCTCACACCTACACCAGAACCAGAGCCTTCCTAAAGGACTTCGCCAAGGCCCTGACCCTGTCTGACAAGGTCATTCTGGCTGACATCTATGCCGCCAGAGAGGACGACCCGGGAGATATCTCCTCCCAGAATCTGGCTGACGAGATCCAAAAGCTGGGAAAAGAGGTTTACTACTTCCACTCCTTTGAGGAAATTGAAAAATTTATTTTAGAAAATTTAGTCAACGGCGACCTGTTGATAACTATGGGCGCCGGAAACGTGGTAGATATAGGAGAAAAGCTCCTGACCCTATAGTTTGTTAACATTATCCACAACCTTATCAACATTGAGTCGAATGTTGGGGTTGTGGATAATTTTTTGTCAAGTACTTTTTTGTGAATAATCCGATTTTTTTTATCAAATCCCAAACCAACCGAAATCTCGGGGTCGGAAGGATTTTTTCTACTCAAATAGTACGACCGAACAGATGTTTTTCAACATTGTCCACATTATCAACAGGCCTTTTCTACAAGAATTGACCCCCCTTTTGTGATTTGCATGTAAATTTTCTTTATGTTATACTCATTTCTGCAAAAAGTGGATAATTTATTCACATTTTGCCTGAATTTACATAATAAGAAGGGACGAATCTATCTTGGGTTTTTCAGTACAGAGCGATAAGAAAATACAATATACCATGATCTCAAATGAATTTATCAGCCATCACATGCTATCCGCCAACGGAGACTATGTGAAGGTTTTTCTTATGTTACAGCTCATCAACCAAAACCCTTCCGCCTACCCACAGGTGTCCATCCAGTCTCTGGCAGATGACTTGGAGTGCACCGAGGGAGACATTACCAGAGCCCTGAACTACTGGGCCAAGAAGGACCTTTTGACCCTGGTGGAGAATGACCAGGAGATAGCGTCTGTGACCCTGCATATAGGAGAGGGGGAAGCTGTGGCTCCTAGTCAGCCAGCCCCTGAGACGCCAGCACCTAGCCCCGCCCCTAAGGCTCCGGCGCCTAAGCCTATAAACCACCCGGGCAGGACCCTGGACATCAATGAGAAGAACAATTATACACCTTCCCTGGTGGAGCCTATGGCCAAGGACAAGGTGATCAAGGACACCCTGGACCGGGTTCAGGAGATTCTTGGTAAACCCCTGGATTTTGACTACATCCAGAGCATTGTCTACTTCATCTGCGATGCGGACTTTAGCCCGGACCTGGTGGTGGCCATGTACAAAGAAGGGGTAAGCAAGGGCCATACCAAACTATCATATATAGAAAAAATCGGTCTCAACTGGGCGGAAAAAAGCATTGCCACCCCAGACGAGGCCCAGATCGAATCCCAAAAATACAACAGCCTCATTATCACTGTAAAGAACGCCTTTGGCCTTCAGAGAAACCTGGGTGAAAGCGAGGTAAAGATGGTTCAGACCTGGGGAAAGGCCTATCCGGACCTGGAAATCATAAAGAGGGCCTGCACCAAGTGCCTTTTGAAAAAATCCGAGGTCAACTTCACCTACACAGACGGAATTATAAAGGGATGGATAAAAGAGGGACTTAAGACCCTGCAGGATATAGAAAAAAGCGAGGAAGAATACAAGAAAAAAATTGCTTCCAAGAAAAAAGAGGGGACCAAAAAAGCCAAAAACCAGTTTCAGAATTTTCCACAGAGGGACTACAGCGAGAGACAGATCTCCGATTTGGAAAAACAGCTTTTACAGGGCAAAAAGGCCTAGAGAAAGGGGTATTACGTGCATTTAAACAACAGCCAATACGAGCATCTCATGAACCAATACTATGAGCGCCAGTATCGCAACAAGGAAGAAGAGGCAAGACGCCTTCAGGAGATTCACGAAAAACTTCCAGCCTACAGGGACTTAGATGACCAGATCAGTCAGCTGTCCCTGGACTTTGCCAAGGCAAAGCTTCGCAGGGATCAGGACTCTGGAGACCTGTCTGTCAAAATCCAGGAGATCAGTCAGAAGAAGGCCAAGCTCCTATTGGAGGCCGGCTATCCCGAGGACTATCTTCATCCCATCTACGACTGCCCTGACTGCAAGGACACAGGTTATATAGGCGACCAGAAATGCCACTGCTTCGAGAGGGCTATTGTGGATTTCCTCTACTCCCAATCCAACCTAAAAAATATTTTAGATGAGGAAAATTTTCAACATTTTAATATGGACTTTTATCCCGACGATTTTGTGGACGAGGCCACCGGCATGACTCCAAAGGACAATATGCACAAGATTTTGGAGCAAGTCAAAGCATTTATCGACACATTTGATGAGAATCCAGACAATCTCCTCATCTACGGCACCACCGGTCTTGGAAAAACCTTCCTGACCAACTGTATCGCCAAGGAATTACTGGACAAATCTCATTCCGTTGTTTACTTGACATCTCTCAAACTCTTTGATATTTTAGAAAAGTACAAATTCGACCGCGACCTCTTACAGAGCGAAAAAAGCGCCGGTCTGGCCTATTTGTACGAGAGCGATTTGTTAATTATTGATGATTTGGGAACGGAGCTCAACAATGGCTTCACCTCCTCCCAGCTCTATCACTGTATTGATACCCGAATCAAGAACCATCGGGCCACCATTATTTCCACGAATCTGTCCTTCGATGACATTCGGGAGAGCTACAGCGAGAGAATCTTCTCCCGCCTGACCTGCAATTATACCCTGTTAAAACTAACAGGTGATGATATCCGCCTCAAAAAGGCGATTATGAAACTTCAAAACAACTAATTTCAAATTGATCTGGAGGAAATTAAAAATGAACCAAAAAGATTTAACCAAAATTATCCCTTACGGTGATTTGGCAATCATTCCCTTGGAGAGCAGCAAGGAGATTGGAAAGAAGGTAGACAACTACATTGCACAGTGGCGCAATGATGCTACACCAGGCTCTTCCATTCACTTCACAAACTACAAGCAAAATTCCTATGTAATTGACGCTATGTGTCCACGCTTTGGTTCCGGTGAAGCCAAGGGTATCTTAAACGAGTCCGTCCGCGGAAAGGACGTTTACCTGCTCGTGGATGTTTGTAACCACAGCCTGACCTATTCTGTTTGTGGCCAGACAAATCACATGTCTCCAGACGACCATTATCAGGATTTGAAACGTATGATCGCTGCCATCAGCGGTAAAGCTCGTCGAATCACTGTTATTATGCCTTTCCTTTATGAGA
>JAILSA010000207.1 GCA_024697885.1 Eubacterium sp.
CTTTCCTCTGAAGCTTGCGAATAGTGCCATCCGCCTCCTGAATTGAAGTGTGGTCAAGGGTGTTTCTAAGATTGGCTCTCACTGCCGCAATGTATTCTGCACGCAACTCTGCCTGCTCCACCTTCTCCTCCTCCGTAATGGTTCCATTCTTTTTCTTCTTGTAGAGTTCATTGATTCTGGCGATTTTTTCCTCTGTCATTTCATACCTCATTTCAAAACAGGAATTTACGATTCAATATAATTTTTCAAGTGGAAATGCTTGGTCTTGTGGGCGATAAAAAGAGTTCCAATCTCCTGGCCGTCAAAGACTCTGGTAATATTATTCATGTCATTTCCATTTATGATAATCATGTCTGCCCCGGCGTCGTTGGCAATACCTGCCGCTCCTAACTTGGTGCTCATGCCACCGGTTCCCAAATCCGTAGATGGCCCCTTGGCCATGTCTAGCATCTCGTCCGTAATGGAGGAGACCACTGGAATCAGCTTGGCATTTTCATTGACATTTGGGTCGTCGGTATAGAGGCCGTCAATGTCGCTGAGAAGGACCAAAAGATCCGCCTTTACCAAGGCTGCCACTACAGCGGACAGAGAGTCGTTATCTCCAATGGAGTTAATCTCGTCTGTGGCCACCGTGTCATTTTCATTGACAATGGGAATGACTCCCAAACGCAAAATCTCCGAAAAGGCGCTCTGGGCATTGTGGCGGCTGTTATCGTCCACAATGGTAAATTTGGTCATTAAAATCTGAGCAATCTTTTGATTGTATTCGGCAAAAAGTTTCTGATAGACATTCATCAGGCGGTTCTGTCCAATGGCGGCGCATGCCTGCTTAAGGGCCAGCTCCGAAGGCTTCTCCTCTAGACCAAGAACCCTTCTTCCCACGGCAATAGCTCCGGAGGAAACCAGGACAATCTCCTTGCCCTGATTTTTCAAATCAGCCAAAAGCCTTACAAACTTTTCCATTTTGACAAAATCCAAGCCCCCCGTCTCCTCGTGAGTCAGGGTGGATGTGCCTATTTTAAAAACAATTCTCTTCTTATCCTTTAACTTCTCTCTCATGCTTGCTCCACTTCACCGCCGGTTAATTCCGACTGAATATTCATAGCGACCCGGAGTCCATCCATGGCCGCTGACATAATTCCCCCTGCGTAGCCAGCCCCCTCACCACATGGGTAGAGGCCCCTAAGAGACAGGCTCTGAAAATCCTTGCCCCTTAAAATTCTCACAGGAGATGAGGTTCTAGACTCCAATCCCAGAACTAAAGTATCCTGAGAATCAAAGCCCTGAATTCGTTTCCCAAATTCAACCATTCCGTTTATTATACCATTTCTCATAAACTTTGGCAACGATTTATCCACCTGGCCAAAGTCCCATTTTCCCTTGACGCAAGGACTTACCCGGCCAAGTTTTGGGGACAGGGTCCCCCGGCAAAAATCTCCGTAGGTCTGA
This sequence comes from Eubacterium sp., assembly GCA_024697885.1. Taxonomy (GTDB): domain Bacteria; phylum Bacillota; class Clostridia; order Lachnospirales; family Lachnospiraceae; genus Eubacterium_F. The sequence goes on from JAILSA010000207.1 coordinate 1,450, forward strand.
ACCGGAATCTTGCCCTGGCAGACCTGATACATCTCTTTTTCAAGTTTTCTTTGAAATTCCACTCCAGCTAAGAGGTCTTGGCTGCCAAAGTCCTCTGGCCGAACAGCCACCAAAATAGCCGCATTGGCATTTTTAGAATCTCGGTCTGCATCGCTCATGCCATTGACCACAAGGCCACCCTCCTCTGTAGAGGCGTTGACCACATAGCCGCCGGGACACATGCAAAAGGAGTAGACTCCTCTTCCATCCTCCGTCTGAGCCGTGCACTTGTAGGGGGAAGGAGGAAGGGCCGGATCTAAAATCCCGTACTGGGCCAGGTCAATGTCCTCCTGGCGGTGCTGAACCCTGACTCCCATGGCAAAGGCCTTTTGCTCCATGGAGACCTTACGGTCAAGGAGCATGGCAAAGGTGTCTCTGGCGCTGTGGCCTAGGGCCAGTATCAGACGTTGGCAGGGGATTTCTTCCGTCCCCCGGTCATTCTCCACCTTTAGGCCAACCACCCGGTCCCCCTCCAAAATCAAATCCGTCATTTTGGTAGAAAAAGAAACCTGTCCCCCCAGGGCCATAATTTCCTCCCGCATGTTTTTTACCACACTTCGAAGGACATCTGTGCCGATGTGGGGCTTGCTGTCGTAGAGAATATTTTCCCTGGCCCCAAACCGGACAAAAGTCTCTAGGATAAATTTTCTCCTGCCGGTCTTGTCCTTGACTCCCGTATTTAACTTGCCATCGGAAAAGGTGCCGGCTCCTCCCTCTCCAAAGGAGACATTGGATTCTGGATTTAAAATCCCCTCCTGCCAGAACTTTTCCACATCCTGACTTCTCTCCTCCACAGCCTTTCCCCGGTCAATCAACCTGGGCTTTAGTCCAAGGAGGGCCAGGTAGTAGGCGCAAAAAAGTCCTGCTGGTCCCATGCCAACTACCACAATCTTATGGTCGCCACATGCCTTGGCTTCCCTTGCCATAGAATAGAGGTCAATCACAGGGTCATGAAGTTTTAAGTTTCGATTCTTCCCTCTTTTTTTCAAAAAGGCTGTCTCCCCCTTGACCTGAAAGGCCACCTGGTAGACATAGTAGAGGTCTGGCTTTTTCCTGGCATCTAAGCTCTTCTTTTCAATCCTTAAATTCCTGACTTCCTCTGGAGAGCACCTTAATTCCTTAGCCAGCTTTTCCCTGATTTCTCCCAGGGACTGGTGCTTATAATCTAACTTTAATCCGCTATAAACTAGCATTTTTTATTCTCCTTGTCTGAAATAGCCCAGGCCGCCCGTCTGGCTGTGGACCAGGCCATATGTAGGTTGTAGCCGCCGCAGAGGCCATCCACATCCAGGGCCTCCCCCAGGATGTAAAGGTTTTCCCTCAGACAGGACTCCATGGTGACGGGGCTGACCTCTCTTAGGCTAACTCCCCCTGCCGTCACCTGGGCCCTGTCCATGCCAAAGGTTCCACGAACTGGAATCCTTAGGCGCTTAAGGGCCTGGACTGGCTTTTTTCTCCCGGCAATCACCGGCTCCCACTTCTTTGGCACCAGGCCCTTGACAGAAAAGCGAAGAAGCCACTGGGCCACTTCCTTGTCCGTCATGGCTGGTACAAAGTCAATTCTGGCATAGACCTCCTGACCATAGGCCAGGGCCTCTGCCGCCCTTCTGGCCAGCTGAAAGACAGGAATACCGGAAATACCATTTTTTACAATTTGAATTTCTCCTATCTCCCCCTCCAGGATTTCCCCCTGGCAGTCCAGGGAAAACTTTCCCTGAATCCTGGTTCCCGCCACCTGGTCCCAGTAGTCCTCCTTGACCTTAAGACCTGTAAGGCCTGGATAGAGTTTGGTGACCCTGTGATCTAATTGCTTTAGGAGGCGGTAGCCGCTGTGGTCTCCCCCAAGCTCAGGAGAGGCGGCTCCACCAGTGGCCACAATCAGGTATTTGCTGTAAAAAATTCCCTGGGTGGACCTGATCTCATAGCCCTCATCTGTGGCATAAATCTTCCCCACCTTGGCATCTAGAACCATCTGGCAGTCCCTGGAAAAATTCTCCAAAGCCTCCACCAATGTCACTGCCTGGTTGGTGTAGGGGTAGACATAACCATCCCTATCTCTCGATAAAACCCCTATTTTCTCAAAGGCCTCCACAATATCCTCAGGGCCATTGTCCTCAAGAACCTGGCGAATCCACTCCCCGTCTCCGTAAAAACAGAGGGGAGACATTTTCTGATTGGTAAAATTGCAGCGACCGTTGCCAGTGGCCAAAAGTTTTTTCATGGGTTTTAGGTTCTTTTCCAAAATAGTGACGGAAAATCCCCTCTGGCTCAAAAGTCCCCCGCACAAACAGCCGGAGGCGCCACCGCCCACAATCAAAACATCACTGTGCTCCCTCATATCTTCCTCCTCTTTACATCAAGAAGGGGATATATCCTAGCCGATATATCCCCTTGATTTTACTTATATTTACCTTCCACAAATTCCTAGTTCATCACACGACCAATCTTCACTGGCTGACGATAGTAAGCTGTGGAAATCTTAATGCCGTCGGTTGGATTGCTGGCATGAATTACCATGCCTCCTCCGATGTACATAGCCACATGGTTGATTCTGCTTCCGTTGCTATAGAAGAACAAATCACCAGGCTTTGGTGAGCTCACACGCCTTGTCACTCCTGCCTGAGCTGCTGCATTGTGTGGCAGGGAATAACCATATTTGGCATAGAGACTCATGGTAAATCCAGAGCAGTCAGTACCACCTGTCAGGGAAGATCCTCCCCAAACATATGGATTACCCAAAAACTGCTTTGCATATTCTACGATGGATGCCTGTCCTGAAGACACGCCAGACTTCTTGCTGGCAGATACTTTCTTGACCTTGACACCGCGCTTCAAGGAATACTGAGCCTTAACAAACTCCTTGGAGACAAAGGCCAACTCATCGTCTACCTTAATGCAGATAAAGTTTGCCATCTGCTTCTCAATCTCCTCATAGTCTCCAGCTCTCTTAATGGCTTTGTCAGAAATCTTCTGGTCCTTGATTACTTCTTTTACATAATCCAGGGTCAAATCTTTTTTCTTAATGACGAACTCCTCGCCCTCAGAAATTACAGAATAAATAGGTGCGCTGGTCGTTGGCAGTGCACGGACGCGGAGGGACTCTGTCTGAATCTCAACAGTGTCGCGACCAACAGTCTTTGCCAATTCTTCTGCCTCTTTGTCTGTTGTCAAGTAAGATGCCTTTACATAACCCTTGACATCTCCAGACACGATACGGGCCCAGCCCTTCTTAATACTATAAATATGGCAGCCGGCATTCTTGGTCAGCTTACCAACAATCTTTCCACTCTTAGATGGTTTCTTACGGACATTTAAATAGGTGTCCACATGATTGGCAATACCCAATCGGCTGTAGTTGAGGTTGAGTTCCAGGTGACCGTCTTTCGTGGTTCCCACTTCAAGTTCTGTCACTGCCTCTTCCTCTTCCTCAATGGCTGCAGGAGTCACTCCGCTAAGTTCCTCTACTGTCTCCGCCTCAATCTTACCATGGGAAGCCATATCACAATAATCGTTGATTACCACATTAGCTCCTGCTACCTGAGTCTCCTCCGAGTTGGACTTAGATGCAGTGGCTGAAACAACAGTTCCCACCAAAAAGCTAGCCAACATAAGGGCAGCGGCACATCTCATGACTTTGTTCTTCATATATATAACTCCATTTCGTCTATAATTCTTACTGATTTGTTACAAGTTTGTTACATTTGTTAAGAATTATAGCA
>JAILSA010000250.1 GCA_024697885.1 Eubacterium sp.
CTTTCTTGGCCAGTTCTTTGAAAAAACAGCTCCGAGCTCCGGTGTGGCAAGCCGCTCCTACCTGATGCACCTTGGCCAGGATTGTATCGTTGTCGCAATCTAAAAGCAACTCTTTTACATATTGATAGTGTCCCGAGGTATCCCCCTTGCACCAGAGTTCCTGTCTGCTTCTGGACCAGTAGGTCATACGGCCAGTCTTGCAGGTTGCTTCGTAGGACTCCTTGTTCATGTAAGCCATCATAAGAACCTGGCTGGTACGGTAGTCCTGAACGATACATGGAATCAATCCATTGTCATCTAACTTAAATTCTGAGAAATCAATGGAGCTCTCAAAGGTATTTACCTCAATGCCCATTTTTTTCAGAGAACTTTTTACCTTGTAAATATCTTTTTCCTCGTCCTCGTAATAGTTGGTTGCCACGCCTAAAACCCTTGGCAACTTCAAAAGGTCGCTCAAGTCGTTGCGAAGAAGGCTGTCTCGAATCACCACCTTCTTGCCACTCTTCTCAATCTTGCCTCCCAGGCGAGGGCCTACATCTACATGTTTGAGTAAGAGGGTGTCCACTGGCAGGTCCATGTCCTCAAAAGGAAGTTCTTCATAGACCTCTACCATAATCTTATTGCTGCCGAAGCGGTCTACCGCCTCCTGCAAAACATTTTCCTCTTCTGGCAGGATGTCATACTTCAACACCACCCGGTCTGCTCCTGTGTAAAAAGCCTTTTTTACATCCTCAAAGCGACCTGCGTACATTCCCACGAAAAATGGGATGTCGATGGACTTATCCACCTGCTTCATGGTGGCGATAAAGTCTTCTCTCTCCGCCTCTATCTTGGAATAGTTATATATAAAGAGTTCGTCAGCTCCCTTGAGACTGTACTCCTGAGCCATGCGAACAATGTTTGACGCAATTTCGTTTTCTCCATTAATAAATGGAATAATCTTTTTGTAAGCCATTTTCCATTTCCTCCATCACAATAAGCCTTTGGTCGAAAGTACTCCGTCAATTCTCTCATCAACTCTTGATGCCATATCCATAGCCTTGGCTGTGGCCTTAAACATAGCCTCAACTACATGGTGAGTATTCTCCCCTGCCAATTGTTTGATATGCAAATTCATCTCAGCCCCGCTGGCAAGTCCCATAAAGAACTCTCTCACCACTTCTGTCTCCATGGTGCCCAAGCGGTCCGCCTGCAAGTCTGCCTCAAATGCCAAATAGTTTCTTCCTGAAAAATCCATACTAGCTAAAACCAGGGCATCGTCCATAGGCAAAATAAAATAGCCGAATCTCGCAATCCCAACCTTGTCTCCCAAGGCCTGGGCAAAGGCACGACCGAGAACAATGCCTGTGTCCTCCACCGTGTGATGAGAATCGACATGCGTGTCGCCCTCCACATGAACCTTTAAGTCAAATAGTCCGTGTCGAGCAAAGCCCTCCAGCATATGATCAAAAAAACCTACTCCTGTATGAATGTCGTAGTTTCCTGTGCCGTCCAGATTCAATTCCAGCTTGATCCTGGTCTCTTTTGTATTGCGTTCACATACTGCTGTGCGAGCCATAATTTCCTCCTTTTGTCCATGGCAAGTGATGTCATAAATTTGCGCATAGAAAATTTATTCTACTTAGATAGTATCTATTATACATTTCTTGTAGATAAATTGCAAGTGCCTATTTTATCGTTTGTTTTGAAGATTTTTATTATTTAGCCACTTTTCATATAAGTCCGGTCTCCGCTCCCTTGTACGGGCCTCAGACTGGGCCTGCCTCCACTGTTCTATATTCTGATGGTGGCCGCTCATCAAAACCTCAGGAACCTGTCTTCCCAGGATGGAAACTGGCCTTGTGTACTGGGGATATTCTAGTAAACCATCGGAAAAAGATTCCGTCTCCGCCGACTGGTCATTGTTCAAAACCCCCGGCACCAACCTGGCTATGGCATCCATCATAACCATGGCGGGAAGCTCGCCCCCTGTCAGGACATAGTCTCCGATGGACATGTAGTCTGTGACAATTTCTTCTAAAACCCTCTCATCAATTCCCTCGTAGTGGCCACAGAGAAAAACTAACTCTTCCTCTTGACTTAGGTCCTTTGCCTTTTCCTGGGAAAAGACCTGGCCCTGAGGGGTTAGATATATCACTCTTGGCCTCTTACCGATTCGAGAACAGATTTCCTCATAGCATCGGTAGACCGGCTCTGCCTCCATCACCATACCGGCTCCTCCCCCGTAAGGGTAGTCATCCACCTTGTTGTGTTTGTCCAGAGTGAAATCTCGTATGTTTAGGGCCTCTAACTCTATGAGGCCCTGGTCCATGGCCTTGCCCATAATGCTGGTATTCATTCCCTCTTCAATCATTTCTGGAAAAAGGGTCATGACATAGTATTTCATAGGTCCATTAGTCCTTTCATTACATGGGCAATCACCTTGCCCTCCTTGGTATCCACGGTCTTAATACAATCTGGAATCGCAGGGAATAGAAGGGTCCTGCCATCCTCCGTCTCAATTTCAAAGACATTGTTGGCCCCGGTCTCTATCACCTGGGTCACCTTGCCAATCAGGCTCTGATCTTTTTCGTCAAAAACCTGGGCTCCCACCACATCACAGAGGTAGTACTCTCCCTCCTCTAAAGGCAGGGCATCCTCTCTTGTGACCATAAGGTCGCACTTGCGGAAGGTCTCTACCTGATTAATATTATCAAACTCCTTAAATTTGACAATTACCAGGTTTTTGAAAAACTTAACTCCCTCTATGTGGAGGGTTAAGTTGCCCTGTCTGGTTACCAGAATGACCTTGTCTGTCTTTTTAAAACGATTTATATCATCGGTGGTTGGAAAAACCTTTAGCTCACCGCGAATTCCATGTGTTGTTGTAACTACTCCAATGCGAAGCATATCTTCCATACATTTTCTCCTTTTTATAGAATAAGAGGGCGATACGAATATCGCCCTCCGTTTCTTATCCCTACTGGATATCTACCATGATTTTCTTGCCACCCTTGGAACCAGCTGCTCGAACCACAGTGCGAATTGCCTTGGCGATTTTGCCCTGCTTGCCGATCACCTTACCCATGTCCTCAGGGGCTACTGTCAGGTTGATTACGATACCGTTTTCATCCTCAGTCTCTGTAACAACTACTGCGGAAGGATCATCAACCAATGCGCTAGCAATCACTTCTACTAACTCTTTCATACTAGCCTCCAATCTGATACATAAATAGTTTTTCCTACTCATGTTCTACTTGATGTAAGTTCTTACTTCTCGATTCCAGCCTCTTTGAACAAACGAGCTACAGTGTCTGTAGGCTGTGCACCATTTGCCAACCATTTCTTAGCCTCTTCCTCGTTAACCTTAACTACGGATGGCTTCTGGTTTGGATCATATGTACCGATCTCAGCGATGTTCTTGCCATCACGAGGGGATCTCTCGTCAGCGACAACAATTCTATAAAATGGAGCCTTTTTCTGACCTAATCTCTTCAATCTGATTTTTACTGCCATGTTCTTTTTCACCTCCTTCAAGTGAACTAAAAAAATTTATATCCAAAGTCTTTGCCATGGCATTGACTTGTGGAAAGCTTAGTTATGAGGCTTAAAATCCTCCAAATGGGAAGTTAAATCCTCCCTTGCCACCTCGTCTGCGGCCCTTGCCGGACATTGCTCCGGACATTTTTTTCATCATCTTGCGGCTCTGCTCGAACTGCTTGATCAGTCGATTGACCTCGCTGATGTCCACACCAGCTCCCGCCGCAATTCTTCTCTTGCGAGAAGGATTTATAATGGATGGGTTGGTTCGCTCCTCTATGGTCATGGAGTAAATAATAGCCTCCGTTCCCTTAAGGGCATCATCATCTATTTCCAAATTATCTGGCAAACCCATACCTGGCAGCATGGACAGGATGCTACTAAGGCCTCCCATCTTTTTCATCTGCTGCATCTGATCCAGAAAATCGTTAAAATCAAATTCGGCTTTTTTGAACTTCTTGGCCATCTTGGCCGCCTGCTCCTCGTCAATTTCCGCCTCTGCCTTCTCAATCAGGGTCAGGACATCCCCCATTCCCAAAATTCTTGAGGCCATGCGGTCCGGATAAAACTGCTCCAAATCGGACAGCTTCTCCCCCATACCTACATAGTAGATTGGCCGGCCGGTAACGGCGCGAATGGAAAGGGCTGCTCCACCACGGGTGTCACCGTCAAGCTTAGTCAGCACCACGCCGTCTACGGAAAGCTTCTCATCAAAGGTCTTGGCCACATTAACTGCGTCCTGACCTGTCATGGAATCCACCACCAAAATAGTCTGGTGAATCTCTATATTTTTCTTTATATTTTCCAGCTCCTCCATCATATCCTCATCGATATGAAGTCGACCTGCTGTATCCAAAATAACTATGTTGTTGCCATTGGTCTTGGCGTGCTCCATAGCCGCCTTGGCAATATCTACCGGGCTGTGGCCTGTTCCCATGGAAAAAACGGGAACCCCCTGTTTGTCTCCATTGACCTGCAGCTGCTCAATAGCCGCTGGACGGTAGACATCACAGGCTACTAAAAGTGGCTTTTTGCCTTTTTGCTTGAGCTTGCCGGCAATCTTGGCTGTGGTGGTGGTTTTACCAGCACCCTGGAGACCACACATCATAATTACGGTAATTTCGTTCCCGGGCAAAAGACTGATTTCCTCTGTAGTCTCTCCCATCATGCGAACCAGTTCTTCGTTTACGAACTTGATGACGGTCTGGCCGGGAGTCAGGCTGTTCATAACCTCTTCTCCAAGGGCTTTCTCCTGAACCGCCTTGACAAAATCCTTGACTACGCGGAAGTTTACATCTGCCTCTAAGAGGGCCATTTTTACCTCGCGAAGGGCCGCCTTAACATCTGCCTCTGTCAGCTTGCCCTTGCCTCGAAGGCCCTTAAATACATTTTGAAGTTTTGCTGTTAAACTATCGAATGCCATAGTTTACCGCCTTTCTTCTTATATCATATCATAAATCTCCTGGGCCAGTTTGGAAATGCTTTTGGCTCTCTCCTTGTCCTGACCCTGACTTGCAATCTCTTCAATCTCCTGAAGTTTATCCTTGGTAATCTCAAACTTTTTTACTAATTGGAGCTTGTCTTCATAATCCCTTAACTTCTTCTTACACCTCTTAATGGTGTCATGAACTCCCTGTCGGGTAATGTCTCTGTCTCTGGCAATCTCCCCCAGGGACAAGTTATTCAAAATATAGTCCTCAAAAATCAACCGATGATTTTCCTTTAATAATCCGCCGTAGAAATCATACAGATAAGAATATTCTACGATCTCATCGATTTGGCTGAGACTCACTCTCTTCTCCACAGAATCACCACCTGTAAAGTTTTTTTCTTTACAGTGAGTATAGTAACCTATTTGTAGGGCCCTGTCAAGATTTTTTTTGCCCCTGGCTCAGAAGTTTTTGCAATGTGAGTTCCACACCTAAATTGTCCTCTATCTCTTTTATGTCCATAAGCTGTTTTTCAGACGGCTTTCCGCCCTTTTTCACCGCCCGAATCATGAGATTTTTGGGCGTATGGGCCATGTCTATAAATTCTAAAATCTGAACCTGGTAACCCTTGGTCTCTAGGAGGTTGGCTCTAAGGCCGTCGGTAATCAGGGCAGCCATGCGCTCTTTTAGGATTCCATACTTATTGATGATTTGCAAAAAATCCCGGTCCATCTCCCGATTGAGTTCGTGCTGACAGCAGGGAACCGATAGGATTACCTTAGCACCCCAGGTCACGGCCTTATTCAGGGCAAAATCTGTGGCCACATCACAGGCGTGGAGAGTCATGACCAAATCAACCTGATCCACTCCCTCAAAGTCGCTAATGTCCCCGTGAAGGAAGGTCAGATTATCATAGGAAAACTTTTTGGCCAGACGGTTGCAGTGGTCAATCACATCCCTCTTTAAGTCCAAACCTATGATTTTTATGTCCAGCCCCAGGATATTTTTCAGGTAGTGGTAGACTGCAAAGGTCAGATAGGATTTTCCACAGCCAAAATCTATTATGGTGATTTGCCTGTCTCTGGGAAGTTCTCCCTCTATGTCCCTGATAAATTCCAAGAAGCGGTTGATTTGCTTAAACTTCTTAATTTTTTTGTCCACCAACTTGCCCTCTGGCGTCTGAACTCCAAGCTCCACCAAAAATGGCAGGGGCTCATGGTCTGGCAGGATGTATTTTTTCTTGCGGTTGTGGAATAATGAGAGTTCTTTGACTGCCTGATTATTCTGTCTCTTTATGGTGGCCTTTCCCTTTTTATTTACCAGGACAGAGATTTCTAGGCCCTGGGCCCAAAGGTTTAATTGCTTAAAGTCTGCCATGGCATCTAGGGCAAAAATCACCAGTTCTTCCCCACCTAAATTCTTGTGAAAAGCCTGGTTGTTGGCATAGGTAGTGGCCTGATAGATCAAGGCATTTTTCACTTGGACTGGTCTTATTTCAATCTTTGACTTACCACTCTTTCTGGGATTGGAAATCACTATTTTTATAATGCCCTCTTCTAAACTTTCTTATAGAGAATTGTCTTATTTCCTGAATACGCCCAAATATAATCGCAGAAACTACCGAAATCTTCTCTGACTTTCTGAAAACATCTGGCATTATTTATGACGGCAGCTATCTTCCTTGGAGACCTTATCATATCT
>JAILSA010000208.1 GCA_024697885.1 Eubacterium sp.
TAGGACGGGTAATGAAAAAATAATATATGAATTTCAGGAAAACTATTCGTCAACTATATATGTTCAAGATGAGTATTTGTTGATTCAAGAAAAGGACAAATACAGTTTTGTAAAATGGATTATACCTTGAGCAGGGGCAGGTAATAAGAGAATTTACCCCAAGAGGAATTATCACTGATTTGGGAAAATGATTATTTTAATAAAGTATTAGGAGGAGACAGGTAAGGAATGACCCAAAAAAAAGAACAGATTTACGATGAAAAATTTTTGACCGACTTATTTAAAAATAAAAATATGGAATTTTTCGTGGAAGAGAGCATGGCCATTCGGGAGCTTATGACCTATTACGAGTGTGCCATTATGGAGGTGGAGACCAAGTTCAATGTTCTCAACAAGGAGTTTTCCCTCCGCCACGACAGAAACCCCATTGAGACCATTAAGTCCCGCCTCAAGAGTGTGGAGGGTATTATAGAAAAAACAAACCGGAAGGGCATACCATTTTCCAGCCAAAATGTGGAAAAATACCTGACGGACATTGCGGGTGTCCGGGTAATCTGTGCTTTTCCCAAGGATATTTATGCCATTCGAGAGTCCTTTTTGGCCCAGGACGACATTTTCCTGATTGAGGAAAAGGACTATATTCAGAATCCAAAGCCCAACGGTTACCGCAGCCTTCACCTGATTGTGGAGACCCCGATTTTCTTGCACGACAGCAAGAAAATGATGAAGGTAGAGGTTCAGTTTCGCACCATTGCCATGGACTTTTGGGCCAGTTTGGAGCACAGAATTTACTACAAAAAGGGAAAAAATGACAGGGAACTCAAAAGCGAACTCAAGGATTGCGCTGAAATCAGTGCCAACCTGGATTTGAAAATGCAGGGAATCCGCGAAAGGCTAGATGAGGATTAGAGATATATGCAGGAGAAATTTGTAAAATTTATAGAGCAGGAAAAGTTAATCGACCCGGGAGACCGAATTTTACTTGGGGTCTCCGGCGGCGCCGATTCTCTTTGCCTGCTCTTTTTGCTCAATGAAATCAAGGAAAAATATGACCTAGACCTCCACATTCTCCACCTCCACCACGGCATTCGGGGCAAGGAGGCGGACAGGGACGCAGACTTTGTGGCGGATTTGGCCAGGAAACTTGGACTCCCCTTTTGCCTGGTAAAAGAGGATGTTCCCGCCTATGCGAAGAAGGAGGGGCTGACGGAGGAGGAGGCAGGACGAATCCTTCGCTACCGGGCCTTTGAGACCTATGGGGAGGAGCATGATTGCGACAAAATCGCCCTGGCCCACCACCGGGATGACCAGGCAGAGACCCTGCTTTTTCACCTCTTTCGGGGAACCGGCCCCCACGGCATGGCAGGCATGCCTCTTAAGAGGGGGAAGATTATCCGCCCCCTTCTCTTTGCCTCCCGCTCAGAGATCGAGGAATTTATGGAGGAGAGGGGACTGGCTTTTTGCCAGGATTCCACTAATGAGGACACGGCCTACAGCCGAAATATTATCCGCCTGGAAATCCTGCCTCTGGCCAAGGATAAAATAAACCCCCAGGTGGCTAAGCACCTGACGGACTTTGGCCGCATGCAGGGGGCCTGGGGAGCCTATATAGAAAAGCAGGGAAAAAAGGCCTTAGATACTATGGCTCACTGGCAGAAAGAGGGGGTGTCTTTGGACAGGAAGTCCCTTGGATTGGAGGATCCTGTGATTCAGGAAGAAATCCTGCGCCAGGTCTTTTTGGAACTGGTGGAGGGGGCCAAGGACCTGACTCAGACCCACTACCACATGGCCCTCTCCCTGCTTGCAAGCCAGACGGGCAAAAGAATTGATCTGCCGGGAGGAATCTTTGGGGAGAGCCGGTATGACAGCCTTTATTTTGGACGGAGGCAAGGGGGAGAAAATGAGGGCATTTTCCTTCCTCTGACGCCGGAAAAGGAATTGAAATTCCCCTGGAAAAACCGGTTTTTTTCTCTGAAAAGTCAGGTGGTAGACAGGGATTTTATAGGCCAACAAATTCCCCAAAGGGACTATACGAAATACCTAGATTATGATATGATTAAAGGTGAATTGGTTCTTCGAAATCCAAGGGAAAAGGACTATTTTTCCATGGACCGGGAGGGGCACAAAAAGAAACTGTCCCGCTATATGATTGACCAGCATATTCCACAGTCGGAGCGGGGACAAGTAGTAGTTTTGGCAGAGGGAGACCACGTCTTGTGGGTCCTGTCTGGCAGAATCAGCGAACATTATAAGGTGACGCAGGAGACGAGGAGAGTGCTTTTGCTTCAACTTGAGGAGGATCATTGTGAAAGAGGAAATTCATATTAGAATAAGAGAAGAGGAGCTCTACAAGAGGATTGCGGAGTTGGCAGAGGAGATTAACCGGGATTATGCGGAGACGGGAGTTCGGCTTTTGTGTATTTTGGGTGGCAGCGTGTTTTTTACCTGTGAGTTGGCCAAGCACCTGACGATTCCAGTGACTATGGACTTTATGCGGGTCAGCAGCTATGGAGATTCCGTGGACAGCTCCGGAAGCATAACCCTGGAGCAGGAGCCCCACATGAGCGTGGAAAACCACCATATTCTCATTGTGGAGGACATTGTGGACAGCGGCCGCACTCTGGCCTTTTTGGCAAATGGTTTAAAAAAGAAAAATCCTAAGAGCGTCAAGGTTTGCACCATGTTGGACAAGCCAGACCGCCGGGTGACTCCAGTGGAGATTGACTACACTGGATTTGTGATTGAGGATTATTTTGTGGTGGGATTTGGATTGGACTATGCGCAAAAATACCGCAATCTACCATATATTGGGGAATTGGAATTAAAGGACTGATAAGGAGGCATTGATCCATGACAGGTATAAGAGGTTTTACTATTTTAGTGATTGCCCTGGTGGCCAGCACTCTGGGATTTCTTCTCAGTCAGCTGTTTGGCGACGACGGCAGCGAGGTATATAACTATACCAGTTTTCAACAGAGTTTGGTAAAAAATGAAGTGACTCATGTAGAGATTAAGCAGAATCAGGAGGTGCCTACGGGCCAGGTGGAGGTCTCCCTCAAGGACAAAAAAGAGGAAAAATTCAATGTGCCAGATGTCAACGCAGTTGTCAACGCCATGAAGGCTCAGAATTTTACTGCCTACGAGGTCAGAGACATTACACCAACTCCTTGGTATATTGTGGCACTGCCTTATGTGGCAGGATTTATTTTCCTCTTCCTAATTATAGGAAGTCTCAGCGGAGCCAGCTCCGGCGGCGGAGGAAGTTCCTCCATCAACAATTTTGGAAAGAGCCGGGCCAAGATGACATCCCCTGATGATGCCCAGAAGACCTTTGCGGATGTGGCAGGTCTCCAGGAGGAAAAGGAACAGTTAGAGGAGATTGTAGACTTTCTGTCGGCTCCAGACAAGTACACGAAGTTGGGGGCCAGAATCCCTAAGGGCGTGATTTTGGTAGGCCCTCCGGGAACAGGTAAAACCCTGCTTGCCAAGGCGGTTGCCGGGGAGGCGGGAGTGCCATTCTTTAGCATTTCCGGTTCCGATTTTGTGGAGATGTTTGTAGGTGTAGGAGCTTCCCGTGTCCGCGACCTCTTTGCGGATGCCAAGAAAAATTCACCTTGTATCATATTTATAGACGAGATCGACGCAGTGGCCCGCAGGCGCGGAAGCGGTTTGGGCGGCGGCCACGACGAGCGCGAGCAGACCCTCAACCAGATGCTGGTGGAGATGGATGGTTTTGGCACCAATGAGGGAATCATTGTGATGGCAGCCACCAACCGAATTGACATTCTGGATCCGGCAATCCTTCGTCCCGGCCGTTTTGACCGCCGCATAGAGGTGGGACTGCCAGATGTGAGAGCCCGCGAGGAAATCCTCAAGGTCCATGTAAAGGACAAGCCACTTGGAGACGATGTGAACTTAGAGGAAATCGCCAGAACCACAGCGGGATTTGCCGGAGCGGACTTAGAGAACCTGATGAATGAGTCCGCCATTGCAGCAGCCAAGGAAAACCGAGATTATGTGGTGGATGAGGACATTCGCAAGTCCTTTATCACCGTGGGAATTGGAACGGAGAAAAAGAGTAAAATCATCTCCGATCGAGACAAAAAAATCACGGCCTACCACGAGGCCGGCCATGCGATTTTGTTCCACGACCTGCCAGATGTGGGCCCGGTTTACACCGTATCTATTATTCCTACAGGCCAGGGGGCAGCAGGTTATACCATGCCACTGCCTGAGAAGGATATGCTCCATGTCACAAGGGGCAAGATGCTGCAGGATATTACTGTGACTCTGGGAGGACGCATTGCAGAGGGACTGGTATTCGACGATGTGACCACAGGAGCGGTACAGGACATCCGCCAGGCCACCAGCGCCGCCAGAGACATGGTTACCAAGTACGGATTTTCTGAGAAGCTTGGCATGATCAACTACGATGTATCCGATGATGAGGTCTTTATTGGAAGAGACATCGGCCGCACCAAGAGCTTTAGTGATGAGACCGCCACAATTATTGACCAGGAGGTTAAGAGGATTGTAGACGAGTGTCATGAGAAGGCAACCAGGATTTTGGAGGACCGAATTGATATTTTGCACAGCCTGGCAAAACTTTTGATCGAAAAAGAGCGAATTGGCCAGGAGGAGTTCGAGGCTTTATTCGGGTAAAATAGACAAGAGAAAGCCAGTATCGAAAGGCGGAATTGTGCAAATGTTCGAAGAGGGAGAAATGCATTGGAAGATTTACACAAAAGAAATTTTAAATTTAGTGAATGTTTGTGCACACTTCATTTAAAAAAGGTGTTATAGTAACACTCGTAAACCCCAATACATTATATAGTTTTTGCTACACCCCATAAGTAACAAAAAT
>JAILSA010000004.1 GCA_024697885.1 Eubacterium sp.
CGAATCCGAGATTCCAGAGAAGTTACTGGCTGGTACGATGTTCCGGCCCTCCACCTCTACGAGAAGCTCTGGTGGCACTACTGCGCAAGCTACAATGCCAGGACAGAAACCATCACCAGCTACATTAACGGCGAGGTGGTAGGCATTATGGAAAATGTCCCTACCAACCGCTACGTCCGAAGAATTATGGTAGGCGGCGATGTCTTCCAGCCATCCTTTGTGGGTAGCATTTGCGAGGTGGCCTTCTACAACGAGGCCAAGGACCACGAGTTCATAGCCGACCTCCACCGGTCCTATACGGAACGGGAAGACTTTATCGCCTTTAAACAAAACCAGGCATTTATTGATAGTTAATAACTTCACAACACCCAAAAAGCGAGTCCGCAACCACTGCGAACTCGCTTTTTTACGAAATCAAATTTTCATCCTCTGGCAAATCCAGATAGTATTGGTACTTCTTTTTCATAGGAGTATATTTTCTCCGCACCAGGAAAAATGGCAGCCATCCCAGGACCAAAAATGCTCCTGCCCCCATGAAAAATACCTGATTCCAATCCTTGATTTGAAACCACAAATTCACTGTACCCGCCGTCATTAGGATGGCAAAGATGGTGGCAAAATACATCCTCTTGGTCAGCCTTGCCACATGGAGGGCATCCGGGGCAAAATCCCTGCGAATAATATGTTCCGGGAACTGGCCGGCCCTCAAAACTCCCATCTGGGTTCCATAAATTCTCTCGTATTTTTCTCTCGATATGGAGCGAACTGTCTTGCATTGATCACAAGCGCTTAGGTACTTGCTGGTCTTTCTCCTGTAAACTTTTTTGAAAATATATTTTTCTTCCACGATTCGAAAAAGGTGGTGGCTAGTTTCTTTGCCGCACTTCTTGCAAATCTGACTTCCCTGCCACAAATCCTTCTGAGTTACATATTGACTGTGAAAAATCTTCGACACAAAAAACCCCTCCAGTGCACATGATATTTATACTATAACACAATCTGAGGTTTTTTTACAATTAGTAAATATCCTGAGGTTCTATGGTGCCATCCTTCAAAACCTTAAAGGACACATAATCCAAATACATGGTGGAACCGTAAATATCGTCAATACTAAAATTGTAAATGTAATCGCCAGTAGGAAGGTCTTCCTCTGTGATTTCCAGCTTGTCCTTGATTTTTATGTCGTCTCCCTTAATATTTTCAGTCTTGCCTGTGGAGGCGTTAACTACCACATAATTCGGAGCAATTACATCCCCGCTCTCAATGGTCTTAGTGGCTCTGGCCGCCTGGCCATTTTCATCCAGACCGTCCCAAACACCCAGAACTGTCCAGGACTCATCTTCTAGGGAATACATAAAGCGGAGGTTGGTCTCCTCATCATTCAGGTAGATTGGGGCAGAGAAAATGGTATGCTCCTCTGTCTGCTCCACCACATACATGGTAAGGAAGCTCTGGCCGTTTAGGCATGGCCATACCCCCTCAAAGGCATCCTCCACATAACCAGTTTCCTGGTCATAGGCCACATTGTCATCTAATCCCAGATAGAGGAAGTTTTCCCCGTCTCCAGAATCCATATAGAGGTTGTAATTTACCATGCCCACATTGGGAATGCTCTCCGGATCAATGTTAAAGCAGTAGTAATTATCGTCATTCAGGGCCAAGTCCTCAGACAGATTAATCTGTACCTGGTCCTCAGAAGCAAGTTCCTCAGACGCCTCTGGCTGGACCTGGGTCTCATCCGAATAATCTGCGGTACTACCTGTGGTCTGGCCGTAAACAATTCCCTTAATAAACTTGGTATAGTTCTTGCTGGCACTGATTTTTTCCATGGTCTCAAGATCATTGGCCTGGGTGCAATTCAGTGGATAGTAGAGGGAAAGGCCGTGGCCCTTGCTCTTATTTTTGCCCTTTACCTGGTAAATCACTGCCTCATCCAGGGCCTTGGTCAACTTGGCTGTATCCAGATTTTTGGAAATTTTGTCCGCCATATCTCCCAGGTCCACCATGTTGGTATAACCCTCGGATGGGGTGTTTCCGCCGTAGTTTTCCGCCTTGGAAATTCTCTTGGAAATCTTACCGAAGGTCTCCACATCTCCCAGGCTCTCTCGCATCTGGCCCGCCACAGAGTCTAACTCCTTGGATACCTTTTCTATCTTGGACAGGTCTGTCACCGCCAGGGTGGTGTCGTCCTGCTCCCCACTCTGTTCGCAGCTCTTCATAAAGCCATCGCAGATGGCCTTGCCCAAATCCGGCGTGGAGACAGAAGGATTTTTCTTCCACTGCTTGGTAAAGGACTTGTAATCCCAGCCGTAGCCGCTCTCTAATTCCTCGGAAGCAATCATGTAGAGGGCGTGCTTAGAGAGCATGGAGGCGTTCTCCAAGGTACTCATAAGGCAGGCGTCAAATCCCACGAACTCGAATTTTCGGTCCGTAACTGACAGGGCCTGATCGATTTCCTCCAGGGTCAGAAGGTCCTGGTCATAATTTTCGTCCATGCAGACTCCCTGAATACTTCCGCCGCCGTGATCCCAGAGAATCAGGCCAAGCTTGCCATCTCCATAGTTGTCCACGCCCCAGTGGACAAACTCCTCCAGGGTTTTTGGGTCACCCATATTTTGTCCGTCAACAGAGGAGATTCGGTTCATCTCCTTATTTTGAACTTCATATCGTTCACATTTATTCTTAGAAACCACCTCGTTATACCACTTTGAGGCCCCTCCTGTCTGAACTACAAAGCGACACTCGTCCCCCGTGTCCTTTTCCATCATTTCCGCCAGGTCAGCGGTGGCAGAACCCTGTCCGCTCTCCAAATCCGTGCCGCACAGGTAGACCAAAACAGTCCATGGACCCTCCTTTTCCACCTGGCTGGTCTCCTTAACACTACCACCGTTTTGGCCGGGTTTTGCCTCCTCTGTATCACAGGCTGTCAGTGAAAGCACCATGGAACAGGTCAAAAGAAAAACTGACAAAAATTTTTTTAACATGAAAATCTCCCTTCTTCTTATTATTTTATTTAAAAATTATAACATATTTATAAAACAAATCCACTCTTGATTTTTTTTCTTGAATGTA
>JAILSA010000009.1 GCA_024697885.1 Eubacterium sp.
CCTCAGATCTTATGGGGTCAGTGTGGGTTACCTTCCCAGATGGAGAGGTGAAGTTTTACACCAGAGACATGATCAGTCGCAGTCGTTTTGATTTTAATAAGTATGCTTTTGACGCGGGAAATGTTTATGAAAAAGCTTTCCGTCACAGGCTGGTTCGACTCTTAAAGGAAAAGAATTGTGATTAATTGCCACTAAAACAAAAGAAAATTGTTATTGACAGAAGAAGAAAAGTTTTATATTATGAAATCGTTATGAAAATTTAATTTTTTTAAAAGGAGAGAAATTATGAAAAGAATTATGAAGTCTATTCTTCTTGTAATGGCTTTAGCTTTTGTTTCTGTAGCAGGACTTTCTGTTTCTGCCAAGGCAGCAGCTATTACGGGATTGAAGCAGACAGGTGCATCAACAAGCAGTTTTGAGGTGACATGTGCAACAGATTTAAATACTTCCTACTATGCCTTGGAAGTTAGTACTGACCAGGTGAATTGGACTGTTAAAGATAAGTCTACAGACGGTTCTTTCTATGTAGGCGATTTGGCAGCAGGCTCTACTTACTATGTTCGTGCTACAGGATTTGCTGATTATTATTTGAAGCAACCAGTGGCAACTGTTTCTGAGGTAATTGATGTGGTTACTGTACCTAATGCAACAGGTGCTAAATTAACTCAGACAGGAGCAACTACTAGCTCTATGACTTATACAATTAGCGGAGTTTCCGGTGCAAATATGTACGCACTTGGAAGCAATTACTCTTTTGCAAAATCAACTATTATGGCAAAGGGAAATAGCAGCACTCTGACTGCTTCTAAGCTTTTGCCGGGAACAAGCTACAATGTATATGCTTATGCAGGTCGTCGTAGTTCTGTTGGATACGAGGCATGGCCTTCTTATGATCTTGCAGCTGATTACAGTGGAAATACTCTTCCAGGCAAAATCTCCAAGGCTAATTTTGGAGTAACAACTGGCTTTACTAATATTGATACTTACTATTGGGGAGTTTACACAGGAGCATGTGATGGTGTTGTATACAGATTCCAGAACAAGAAGGGTAAGACAATCCGCACAGTTGTAGGAGAGAGCGGTCAGAGCTCCAACGGAACCATCAGCAACAGAATTACCAACATTGGTGGTACTTTCTACAAGGTTAGCGTGGCTCCATATGTAACTTGTGGTACAAAGAGAGTTTACGGTGAGTGGTCTCCAGTAAAGTGCTTTGCTGTAACATCTAACGTTAAATGGGTTAGAAAAGTTTCTCAGAAAAAAATGAAGCTTTCCTGGAAGAAGGTTTCTGGAGCTGTTAAGTATCAGATTTCTATTTCCACATCTCAGAATAGTGGTTATAAGAAGGTAACAACAACTAAGAAACGTACTGCTATTGTTAAGAAGTGCGGTAAGAAGAGACTGAAAAAAGGTAAGAAATACTACATCCGCATAATCCCTATGATTAAGAGCGGCAAGAAATACAAGAAGGCTGACCTTTACTACACAGGTTATACAACCTTCTACTAAAATTTAAGGAATTTTTTGCGGGGGAGTGGTTCCGATGAGGGACTGCTCCCTTTTTTCATTGTTGAAAAAAGTCCCTTAAAAGACTATAATTTGTATATGTAAAAAATTATATACAATGTATGGGAAGGTGATGGATATGAACAATCCGATTTTTTTCAACAGAGAGACAGGCATGCCCGTTCAGGTAATCGCCCAAGCCCGAACAAAGCCAGTGCTTCAGGACGTTATTTGCTACCAGGAGTTAGAGACTCCTTATGCCTACTTTGTCATGGAGAAAGGGCAATTTTTCAAGGAATATATCAGGAATTTTGAGGAACTGCCTCTAGACAGACAAAAGAAATTGGAAAAACACCAGGACCTGCCGGACAAGCGGCCTAGGATTTCCAAGGGCCAGGTGGAAAATCCTGGGCAAGAGGCGCCTCAGGTGATTTACGCAGAGGGGGCTGTGGAAGCCCAGGATGAGATGGATGAGAGAACCAAGAGGCTTTTGGAGTTTTTGGACGCAGAGACCTACAAGGATAAGCTTAAGATTTTCACTTCCATGGACAAGGAAAAACTTGACCAACACATGATTAATAATATAGCTGCCAGTTTGGACTTATCCGTGGAGGACGATCAGGATGGTTATCGCATGATTCTGTCGGAACTTCAGATTCGCAGCAAATTCGAGGTGGACCGAGGAGACAGATTATAATGAATTACAGGATGGTCATTCAGTATGATGGCAGCCGGTACAAGGGCTGGCAGAGGCAAAAGGGCAAGGACAAGAAGGACACAATCCAGGGTCGGATTGAGCAGGTTTTGACCAAACAGTGCGGCCGGGAAATTGAGATCCAGGGGGCTGGAAGGACAGACGCCGGCGTCCATGCCAAGGGCCAGGTAGCCAGTTTTTTCACAGACCAGACTTTGACTTTGGAAGAAGTGAATTACTACCTGCCAGAGGATATTCGTATTTTGTCCCTTAGGGAGGCGGGACCCCGCTTTCACGCCAGGCTCAATGCCAGGGGAAAGGTTTATGAGTACCGGCTCCTAAAGAAGGGCCACTACAATGTTTTTCTTCGCAGGTACGCCTGGCAGATGAAGGAGGATTTGGACCTGGATCTTATGAGGGAGGCCAGCCAGATTTTCCTGGGAAGCCATGACTTTGCAGGCTACTGTACCAGGGCCTCCAAGAAAAAATCCACTGTGAGAAGGGTGGAGGATATTCAGGTGATAGAGTCGGAGGGAGAGATTTTGCTCCGTTTTCGAGGCAATGGTTTTCTCTACAATATGGTTCGGATTTTGACCGGGACACTGGTGGATGTGGCCAGTGGCAAAATGAGCCTTGACCAGGCCAGGGAGGCCCTAGAGGAGGGAGAGAGAAGCCTGGCAGGCGATACGGCGCCGGCCCAGGGTCTGACCCTGGTGGAGGTGCTTTACGACTAAGTAATCGAGGTGCTTTATTTATGAGATTAATGGAATTTAAGATGGAGAGGGAAAATCTGGTTCAGGAAGGGGACCGGGTTCAGGTGACTGAGGGAGTTTTGCCCTCCGCCTACTACTATGTGATTCAGCCGGCGGTGGCCATGTCGGGAAATTATGTTTTTCGCCAGAGGTTGAAGTCGGATCAGGGAATTGTAAAAGAGATTAAGCACAACGACAAGGGATTTTATGTAGTTGTGGAATTTGATGAAGAAGACGTTTAAAGGAGAACATTATGGAACGCAGAAATGCATGGAAAGATTACAGCAAAAAAGAAATTAAGGAATTGGAAAAGATCAATGCCAGTTACCGCCAGTTTTTGGACGGGGGCAAGACCGAGAGGGAGTGCACCATTCAGGCCGTAGCCATGGCAGAGCAGGCGGGCTACCGCAACCTGGCAGATGTGATTGCCAAGGGAGGCAAGCTTAAGAGCGGGGACAAGGTTTACTCCGTCAATATGAAAAAGTCTGTGGTCCTTTTTCAATTGGGCAAAAAGCCTTTAGAAGAGGGTATGGCTATTTTGGGAGCCCACATTGACTCCCCTCGCATGGACATTAAGCAAAACCCTCTCTACGAGGATACAGAACTTGCCTACTTAGACACCCACTATTACGGCGGAATCAAGAAGTACCAGTGGGTTACCCTGCCTCTTGCCATTCACGGCGTCATTGTAAAAAACGACGGCAGCCTTGTGAATGTGTGCGTGGGCGAGGAGGAAAATGACCCGGTATTTTGCGTGACAGACCTTTTGATTCACCTGTCAGCAGAACGCATGGACAAGAAGGCCAGCAAGGTGATTGAAGGGGAAGACCTGGACATCCTGGTGGGAAGCCAGCCTCTCAAGGGGGAGGAAAAGGATGCCGTTGCCCAAAATATCATCAAGATTTTGAAGGACAAATACGACGTGGAGGAAGAGGACTTCATGTCTGCAGAACTTGAGGTTGTGCCAGCAGGCAAGGCCAGAGATTGTGGCCTTGACGCCAGTATGATTATGGGCTATGGCCAGGACGACAGAGTCTGTGCCTACACCTCTTTATTGGCTATGCTGGAGGTGGAAAACACAGACTATACCACCTGTTGCCTCCTGGTGGACAAGGAGGAAATCGGCAGCGTGGGAGCCACAGGTATGAGATCTCTCAACTTTGAGAACACCCTGGCAGAGCTTCTTCACTGCGCAGGCCAGTACAGCGATTTGGCCCTGAGAAGGTGTCTGCAAAATTCCAAGATGCTGTCATCGGATGTGAGCGCCGCCTTTGACCCAACCTATGCCTCTGCCTACGACAAGAAAAATGCAGCCTACTTCGGAAGAGGTATGGTATTTAACAAATATACAGGCTCTCGTGGAAAGAGTGGAAGCAATGACGCAAATGCCGAATTTATGGCACAAATCCGTGGCATATTGAAAGAAGCTAATGTGGCTTATCAGACCGCAGAATTGGGCAAGGTCGATGTGGGTGGCGGCGGAACCATCGCCTACATCATGGCCCTCTACGGAATGGATGTAATTGACTGTGGTGTGGCAGTGCTCAACATGCACGCTCCATGGGAGATTACCAGCAAGGCCGATATTTATGAGGCCAAGAAGGGATATGTCATATTCTTAGAGAAAATTTTCG
This sequence comes from Eubacterium sp., assembly GCA_024697885.1. GTDB lineage: Bacteria > Bacillota > Clostridia > Lachnospirales > Lachnospiraceae > Eubacterium_F. The sequence goes on from JAILSA010000009.1 coordinate 4,587, forward strand.
GTTAGTTTTTTAAAAAAGAAATGGGGAAGACCATGAAGAAAATGGCCAAAAACATTGGGATGGGACTAGTGTTTGGCCTCCTTTGCCTGGGAATGTCAAAAAGGGCAGAGGCGGCTACAAAGACCATAGGAGTTGGAGATTTTGAGAAAAAATTAATCTCTGGCACCACGGCGCAGATGAAGATTTTGCCAGGTAAGAATGCCTCCTCGGACAATTCTACCTGGAAGAATGCCCAAAAAGTATCTCCTGTGGCTCAGACTTTGAAGTTAACTAAGAAGGGATGGTACAGCCTCCGGGTCAAAAAGACCAGCGGCAAGTACTCTTTTTTCCGTGTAAAATTCACGAAAAAATCCTATACTTTTACTTCCAACACAAGTCTGAAATTGGCATCTAGGGACTATGCCCTGACCATGAAGGGACAGACTAGCAAGTATGTAGATGCCTCTGACGGATGTCTGAACAGTGGAACCAATGTCTATTTTGGCAGCAATTCTGGAAGGGCCTCCCGCGTTTGGACCCTGGAAAAGGTAAAGGGCAAGTACTTCCGCCTGAAAAACAAGGGAACAGGCCTTTACCTTGCAGTGGATGAAAATGGCAATGGAGAGATTCAGAGCCTGGATTCCTCTAGCAATAACTTTATCTTTAGGGCCATTTGCCCTAAGGGAAAATATGTCTTTCTCTGGAACAAGGGGGCCAAGGCCTACCTTCACTGCCAGGAGGAAAACATAGACGCCCAGGGCCGCAAGAATAACAGTCTGTGGAAGTTTAAGTTCAAAAAGGCCACAGCCCCATCGGCCTCTGCCAAGGCTACCAGCACCACCACCTACCCTACCAGCCTGTCAAGCGGCCAGGCCTTTAGCCTCAAGGGGAAGGTCAAGGCTGTGTATGCCATGAAGACTTTGAAGGCCCAGATTTTAAACAGTTCTGGCCAGGTGACCCAGGAAAAAGAGGTGACACCAAAGAAGTGTACCTATAACTTAAAGAAGGTAGATGCCTATATTAAGTTTGGCAGCCTGTCCACAGGAAACTATAAGTACAGGGTTTTGGTGGAGGACTGCTCGGGAGCAACATTGACAGCCTTTAACAAGGGATTTTCCGTGGGAGAGACCACCTCTACTTCTTCCACCACCAGTGTCAGTGCCACGGCCCACAAGATTTCTTACAATCAATCGGTGTTGGATGCCATCGGCTATCAGGAAAATGGCAACAGCTATGAGAAGAAGGCCTGCGCCTCCTTTGCCATGGCTTACAGTTTTGCCATTGTCAACAACCTGACCACAAAGACCTGCAAGAAGGCCAGTGATTTTTGGCTTTCTTCTACGGATGTAACTTGTAGCTGGGGCATGTATAACGGTGTTTCCCCTTATACAGGATCCTGGGGAACTACCTATTATACCGGAGCCCAGCAGGTCCTCTATAAGGCCTATACAGAGCTTAAATCCGGCCGACCTTGCGTCCTCCATGTGCGCAACAACACGGGATCCGGCACTACCAACCACTGGGTTATGCTTATGGGATACCAGAATGTGACGGATTCCTCTAACTTGAGTCTGTCCAATTTTATCTGCATAGACCCTTGGGACGGACAGGTCTTTACGGTGACAGACAAGTATACCTTCTATACTTCAGGCGGTTCTACCGAGTGGCGTATAGCGTATTGCACCATTTAATCCGTCTAAACAACCATAGACAATCCTTGCATCCTATCTTATAATAAAACAGAAAATATGTTCGATAAAATGCAAAATAATTGTTGACAGAAATCTGCAAATAAGATAGTATAGGTTCATAAGAACAAATGTTCGAACTTTTAGGAGGATTAAAAATGGAAAAAGATAGCAATAAATTAAAAGCATTGGAGTCAGCCATTGCCCAGATCGAGAAGCAGTATGGCCAGGGCTCTATTATGAAGTTAGGAGACACCAGCAAGATGAAGGTGGAGGCGGTTCCTACAGGATCCCTCAGCCTGGACATTGCCCTGGGAGTAGGCGGTATTCCTAAGGGAAGAATCGTAGAGGTTTACGGCCCAGAGTCCAGTGGTAAGACTACAGTTGCCCTTCACATGGTGGCAGAGGTTCAGAAGCAGGGAGGCATCGCGGGCTTTATTGATGCAGAACATGCCCTAGATCCTGTTTATGCCAAGAACATCGGTGTCAATATTGACGAATTATATATTTCTCAGCCGGATTCCGGTGAGCAGGCCATGGAGATTACAGAGACTATGGTTCGGTCTGGAGCGGTAGATATTATTATTGTGGACTCGGTGGCGGCCCTGGTGCCTAAGGCGGAGATTGACGGCGATATGGGAGATTCTCATGTGGGACTCCAGGCCCGTCTCATGAGCCAGGCCCTTCGTAAGTTG
>JAILSA010000014.1 GCA_024697885.1 Eubacterium sp.
TACATTACTTATTCAAAAATATGTAACTTCCCTCAGTTTCCTGCTCTGCCAATATATCTTCGGCGATCATTTGATCTGCCTCAATCTGCATACGAAGTTCTTCTAGAGAGTCAAATTTTTCCTCAGGCCGGATATAGTAGGTTAGGTAGACCGTAATCTCCTCCCCGTAAATATCCTCATGAAAATCAAAAATAGAAATTTCTAGTCCCAGGGGATTTTGACCGGAAATAGTAGGCTTGGTTCCCAAATTTCCCACTCCCTTAAAGACTTTCCCTCCATGCTCAAGAAAAACTGCATACACTCCCTGAGGTGGAAGAATTTTGCCCTCTGGCAAAAGGATGTTGGCCGTGGGAACATCTATGGTTCGACCTATTTGATTGCCACTTACCACCTGGCCCCGAATAAAGTATGGGGTGGCCATAAGTTCTCCCACTAACTCCATGTTGCCCTGGCTTATTTCACCCCTTATTCTCGTGGAACTGACCTCTTTGTCCTCTACCCGAAGTTTGGGAAAAACATTGGTGACGAAGCCGTATTGAGGCCCTACCGCCTTGAGCATGGCTGCCGTGCCAGACCTCTGGTAACCAAAGGCAAAGTCCTCTCCCACAAAGACCTCTCTGGCCCCGCATCGGCTGCAGAGAATGTCATCGATAAAGTCATAGGCGGACATGTGCATAAATTCCTCTGTCACCGTAATGGTGATAAGGATATCCACTCCCGCCGACTCCGCCAACAAGACCTTTTCCTCTGGGGTGTAAATCCCTGTGGGCTGGTCCATCTGGAAGGTAAACATAACCACTGGCAGGCCCGTCTCCCGGGCCTTTTGTATCAGGAGTCTGTGTCCCTTGTGGATGCCGTCAAATTTTCCAATACAGACGGCAGTCTTGTTCAAATTGAAATCTAAGGATCTGATTATTTCCATTGTGATCTCCCATTAATGAAACATTTTTTCTAGCTTCAATCGTTTTTTCTTTCGGTCCACCCGGTAGAGGCTGTAAAATTCTCCCTCTCCGTCATAGACCCGCAGGCGACTTCCATCCTCAAACTCCTCTGTCACAAGTTTTAGGGGAAGGTCGTTTCCGTTGACCAAAAGTTTGAGTTCCCCTCCTGTCACCTTGAGCTTAGGAGCATCTGGAAACATGGCATCTATGGAGGTCATAATTTCCTGAATACGACCCTGGTCTGCCGCCGCCTGAATTTGGTCTAGGGTCAGGGCCTGTGCCCTGTTAAAAGTTCCCACCTGGGTTCTCTCAAGTTCTGCCATGGCAGCTCCACAGCCTAGGTCTCTACCTATGTCATCACAGAGGCTTCTGATGTAGGTTCCCTTAGAACAGGTGACCTCCATGGTAAAAACCTCCCCTTGAAAGTCCAGAATTTCTAGCTTGTGGATGGTGACAGGCCTTGGCTTTCTCTCCACTTCCCTGCCCTGACGGGCCAGGTCATAGAGCCTTTTTCCATTGACCTTAAGGGCAGAATACATGGGTGGCACCTGGTCAATGTCCCCCCTGAATTTTGCCAGGCTTTTAAGGACCTGGTCTTTGGTTACCTCCACAGGCTTTTGACTCAATATCTGGCCGGACATGTCCAGGGTGTCTGTGGTTACCCCCAACTGGACCTTGGCCACATAGGTCTTTTCCTTGTCTGTCAAAAGGTCAACCAGCTTGGTTGCCTTGCCTATACATACAGGAAGGACTCCCACCGCATCCGGATCCAGAGTCCCTGTGTGTCCTATTTTTTTGAAATGAAGGATGCCTCTTAGCTTGGCCACCACATCGTGGGATGTGAAGCCCTTTTCCTTGTATACGTTCAAAATTCCATTCATGGATTTACCTCTTACTTGTCCAATTGTTTTTCGATGTGGAGGGTCAGATTATTAATGACATCAAAGGCAGCTCCCTTGATGGTACAGCCGGCAGCCTTTACATGGCCACCCCCTCCGAAGTAGGCACATATCCTGCTCACATCTACCTTGTCATTGGCCCTCATACTCACCTTAAACTCTCCCGGCACTCTCTCACTGAGTAAAATAGCCACCTCTACTCCTTCTGTGGTCCTCAGCTCGTCAATAATGCCGTCCAGGTCGGATGGAGCCGCCCCGTAGAGGTCGAAAATATTCTTTTTTACCACGGAGAAAATCACCCTGCCCTCCATGACTCGAACGCTCTCTAAGAGACACCTGCCCATAATCTGCAGTTGCTTATAGGTCTTCATATAAAAACTTCCGTCTATGATCTGGCCAAATGGAATTTTTTTGTCCATGAGGGCACCTGCTATTTGCATGGTTTTGGCCGAGGTGTTGGAGTGCTTAAAAACTCCTGTGTCATGGATAATTCCTGTGTAGAGGGCGCAGGCAACACCGTATGAAATCTTGTGGTCCTCCATGAGCTCATAGAGAATCTGGGCCGTGGAAGAAGCCTTGGCATCCACAATATTGGTCTGGCAAAAATTGCTGTTGGTAATGTGGTGGTCGATGCAGATTGTCTGCCCCGCTGACCGCATAATTTCCTCTACTGGACCCAGGCGGTCTGCGTCGCCGCAGTCAAGCACCACAAAGAGGTCATAGATCTCCTGCTTTGAGAGCTGACATTTTTCCTCGTAGGCCTCCTCCCTTCGCAGGTAGTGGAAGGCCTGAGGAATCTCTTCTAGGTAAACCGTCACCTGCTTTTGAGGGTAGTTGTCCTCAATATAACCGTAGAGGCCCATGCAGGAACCAATGGCATCTCCATCTGGTCGAATGTGGCCTCCAATAGCTATGGTTTGGGCGGCCTCAATTGCCTTGATCAAATCATTCATATACTTCCTCATCCTTATGCTTTGCTAAATCTCTCTTCTTTACATCCTCAATTTTCTTTGACATGGTTACGCCGTACTCAATGGACTCGTCTAAGACAAAGGTAATCTCTGGTGTGTTGCGGAGATTCATGCGACTAGCCAACTGGTGGCGGGCATAGGAGGCACTTTTTTTCAATCCCTCCATGGTCTTTTTCTTGGACTCTTCATCTCCTAATACACTGACAAAAATCTTGGCAAATTTCAAATCCGGTGTAACCTCAACCGCCATAACGCTGGTCATAGGGTTAATGCGAGGATCCTTTAAATCCTCTCGAATTATCAGACTCATTTCCTTCTGAACTTCGCTGTTAATCCGAATGTTTTTTACACTGTTTTTTCTCATTTTTTAACCTCTTATATAGAGGGCCATGCCCACTAGCATGACCCCCCTCTCTTCTATCTTCACAATTTACTATCTAGGGACCTCAACCATCTTGTAACACTCAATCTGGTCTTCTTCCTGCAGGTCGTTGAAGTTGGCAAATACCAGACCACACTCGTAGCCGGCAGCCACTTCCTTGACGTCGTCCTTAAAGCGCTTGAGGCTGGCAACCTCGCCCTCAAAGATCAGCTCGCCCTCGCGGGTGATGCGGGCACTACAGCCGCGCTCGATTTTTCCATCCAATACATAGGATCCGGCAATGGTTCCCACTCCGGAGGCCTTGAAGGTCTGGCGAACCTCTGCGTGAGCAATTACCTTTTCCTCATAGATTGGCTCAAGCATACCCTTCATAGCTGACTCAATATCCTCGATGGCATCGTAAATTACCTTGTAGAGACGAACGTCTACATTCTCTCGATCTGCTGTCTCCTTGGCTGCATTGTCCACACGGATGTTAAATCCGATAATGATGGCATTGGATGCAGAAGCCAGGGTAACATCGGACTCGTTGATGGCACCTACACCGCCGTGGATTACCCGGACCTGAACTTCTTCGTTGCTGAGCTTAATCAAGCTCTGCTTAACTGCCTCTACAGATCCCTGTACATCCGCCTTGATAATCAGGTTAAGGTCTTTCATATTACCTGCCTGAATCTGGTCAAAGAGACCATCTAAGGTAACCTTCTTCTGTTTTGTCTCCTCAAGAAGCTTGTCCTTGCCCTGATCGATATAGGCCTGGGAAATATTTTTTGCTTCCTTGTCGCTCTCTGTGGCCAGGAAAATTTCTCCCGCCTCAGGAACTCCATTTAATCCTAAAATCTCTACTGGAGTAGATGGCTTAGCAAGCTTTACCCTCTCTCCACGGTGGTCTAACATGGCACGAACCTTACCGTAGGCAGTTCCCACTGCAATGTGATCACCGATATTTAAGGTACCCTTTTGTACCAGGACAGTGGCAACAGGACCACGGCCCTTATCCAACTTGGCCTCGATTACAATACCGCGGGCACGGCGCTTTGGATTGGCCTTGAGTTCAAGTACCTCGGCTGTCAAAACAATCATCTCAAGGAGGTTGTCAATACCCTCTTTGGTGTGGGCAGACACTGGACAAAATACAGTGGAACCGCCCCATGCCTCTGGGATTAAGTCGTACTCAGAAAGTTCCTGCATAACACGGTCTACATTGGCACCCTCTTTGTCGATTTTGTTTACTGCTACAATAATTTCTACACCGGCCGCCTTGGCATGGTTAATAGCCTCAACGGTCTGTGGCATTACACCGTCGTCTGCCGCTACTACAAGGACTGCAATATCGGTGGACTGGGCACCACGCATACGCATGGAGGTAAAGGCCTCATGTCCCGGTGTATCCAAGAAGGTGATTTTCTCACCGTTAATGCGAACTACATAAGCACCGATGTGCTGGGTGATACCACCGGCCTCGTGACCTGTGACATCGGACTCACGGATGGCATCGAGAAGGGATGTTTTACCGTGGTCAACGTGACCCATAACACAGACTACTGGAGGTCTCTTCTTCATCTTGTTTGGATCTTCTTCTTCCTCCTTGAGAAGCTCTGCTACCACATCGATCTTCTCTTCCATCTCTGCAATAATATCAAAGCTTAAGGCAATCTCCTCAGCCTCTTCAAAGGTAATTTCCTGGTTGACAGAAACCATCTGTCCCTGGAGGAAAAGTTTCTTTACAAGAGCTGCCGCTGGCATCTTCATCTTGTCTGCCAACTCGCGGATAGACAGGGTCTCTGGCAACTTAATTACCTTTACATCCTCTTCTGGCTCCTGCTTCACTGGCTCTGGCTTAATGAAGGCTCCCTTTCTGTTTGGATCCTTCTTGGAGCGGATGCGCTTCATCTCTTCCTTTGTGGCCTTGTGGTAACCGCCCTGCTTCTGCTTGTCATCCTTCTTATTGTTGCGTTTTCTTGAGTTCTTCTGCTCTGGCTTAATGCCGTCAAAGCCGCTCTGACTCTTTTCAAAACGCTCAAATACACTGCCCCTTCCGCCGCGGTTGTCGCGGTTGCCGCCTCTGTCATTGCCACCTCTGTCATTGCCGCCGCGATTTCCGCCACGGTCGTTGTTGTGGTTTGGACGATTTCCACCGCGGTTGTCACGGTTTCCACCACGGTCGTTATTTTTATTTCTGTCTCTGTTTCTGTCATTGCCAGGCTTGGAATCACCCTTTCCTGAGCGGTCAGAATTCTTGCGGCCCTCTCCAACCTTCTTTTCTTTGTCAGCCTCCTTTTTAGGAGCTGTCTTCTCAGTATTTTCAGGCTTTACCTCTTTCTCCGCCTTGGCTGGAGCCTTCTCTGCGACTGGCTTTTTCTCTTCTACCTTGCCTGTCTCTACTACTGGAGTCTCTTCCTTCTTTTCCTCGCTGCTGCCAGCTTCTGCTTCCACTGGAATCTTTTTCTCTTTCCATGCCTTCATCAAAAATCCAATGGCATCGTCCTCGATGTTGCTGTTGGTACCCTTAACATCAAAACCGTTGTCATTGAGAAACTTGACCAGGTCTCCACTCTTGATTTTCTTGTCTTGCGTCTTCATACTGCGCGCAATCTCATATATTTTCATTTTTGCCATACTTACTTTTCCTCCAGTTCTAAATTCTTGCCGATTGACTTTGCAAAGCCCCGATCCGTCACTGCCAGGGAGGCTCTAAACTCCTTCCCTATACAGGCTCCCAGGGTGTTCTTATCAGAGAATTCTGCATAAGGCACCTGGTAAAATTTACAGGAATCGGAAAACTTCTTTTTGGTATTTGCCGAGGCATCCGTGGCAACAATTACCAAACAGGCTCTGCCGTCTTTAATTGCCTTTTCTGTGAGGAATTCCCCACTCTCAACTCGGCCGGCCTTCATTGCCAGTCCCAGACTGCCTAAGACCTTTTTAATATTGATCATAAAACTGCCTCTCTAGTTCTTCATATGTTTCCATAGGAACATTTATTTTAAAAGTTCGGTTGAGTCCTCTGGATTTTTTCATTTTTTCAAAACAGGATTTTTCCCGGCAGATATAAGCTCCTCTGCCATTCATTTTGCCTGTGGGGTCGAGAAAAATCTCCCCCTCCTTGTTCTTTACAAGCCGGATTAAGTCTGCCTTTTCTCTGGTCTCTCCACAGCCTATACAGATTCTTTCCACTTTTTTCTTTCCTGTCTTCATCTAGGGATCATCCTCTCTTATTCCTCACTCTGTGTCTCGCTCTTGATATCAATCTTGTAGCCAGTTAAGCGGGCTGCCAGTCTGGCGTTCTGACCCTCCTTACCGATAGCCAGGGAAAGCTGATAATCTGGAACTACCACTGCTGCAGTCTTTTCTTCCTCGTCCACATCTACAGAAACTACTCTGGATGGGCTGAGAGCGTGTTCGATGAAAATAGCTGGGTCCTCGTCCCACTCGATGATGTCGATTTTCTCTCCTCGAAGTTCATCTACTACCGCATTGACTCTGGCACCATTTTGACCTACACATGCGCCGATGGCATCTACGTTCTCATCGTTACTGTAGACTGCAATCTTGGATCTGGAACCGGCCTCACGGGAAACATTTTTGATTTCCACAACTCCGCTCTGAATCTCTGCTACTTCCGCCTCAAAAAGTCTCTTGACCAACTCTGGATGGGTACGGGAGATAATGATTCTTGGTCCCCTTGGTGAATCCTTCACCTCTGTCACATAGAATTTTACTCTCTCTCTTGGCTCAAACTCCTCCGTCTCTACCTGCTCCTGGGTCGTCAGGATGGCGTCGATTTTGCCAAGGTTTACATTGTAAACACCGTTGTTGTATCTCTGGATGGTTCCTGTCACAATATCCTTGGCCTTGGTGTAGTACTGATCGTAGAGAACCTTTCTCTCTTCCTCGCGAATTCTCTGTACCACTACCTGCTTAGCCTTCTGGGCTGCAATACGGCCGAAGTTCTTTGGAGTAGCCTCTACAGAAACTGTATCTCCCAAACTGCTTCCCGGATACTTTACCTCTGCCTCTGTCAGAGACATCTGCATAATCTCATCCTCAACCTCTTCCACTACCAGCTTGTCCAAAAATACGTGGAACTCTCCTGTCTCACGGTCTAAACAAACTCTGACATTGTCGGACTTGCCATACTGGTTACGGCAGGCTGCCAAAAGTGAGTTTTCAATGGCCTCTAAAAGGATTTCCTTACTAATATCCTTTTCCTTCTCAATCTCATTTAATGCTTGAATTAACTCTGGATTTCCCTTCTGAGTTGCTGTCTTTTTCATTTTTTATCTTCCTCCTAAATCATTTATTATCTATGGTTAAAAGTCGATGGATTTGCGAATCAGGGCCACATCCTTTTGGGCCAACTTCAGCTCCACAGAATCCATGGTAATTGTCAGCTCTTTGGTCTTTTCATCATAGGCCGAAAGCACTCCCACAAACTCCTTGTCGGAAAACTTCTTGCCCTTTTCCTCCCATACTACCGGGGAAAAAAGCTTGACCTCAACATCCTGACCTATATTTCGGACAAAATCCCTGGCCTTCTTAAAAGGTCTCAACAATCCCGGCGAACTCACTTCTAATATATAGGATTCTGAAATAAAATCCTCCTCATCCATGATGTCGCTGAGTTGGTGGTTTACCTTGGTCAAATCATCCAGGGTAATGCCGCCCTCCTTGTCAATGTAGACCCGCAGGTGCCAACTTCCGGCCTCCTTTACAAACTCCACATCCACTAGCTCGTAGTCGTAGTTCAGACAAATGGGTTCTACCAATTTCTCGGTACGGCTCTCGTAGTCCTCATGCTTGCTCAAACAATAACCTCCTACTTCAAATCACAAAAATAAATGAGTGGTCTCTGTCAGACCACTCATCTCAATTAACTGTATCATATGAAGTATAGCACCATTCCTCAGGAAATGCAAGTTTTTTTCCTATTCCTCTGGCTTTTTTAGGTCTCTGGCCTTTTTTATGGCCCGGATTCCCATAAAAATCAGAAGACCATAGAGGACAAAGGAGACTGCCATTTTCCAATTCATGTAAAAACCTCCATTGATATAGAAGGATTTTATATCGATTCCTATGCAAATACCTGTAATCACAAAGGATAAAATAGCATTTCTTATATAGGTTCTTCTCTGTCTTGTGTCTGCATCCATGGCATACTCCTTATCTCTTCACAAAGTCCAAAATCAACTCTTCCGAAGAATCTACCCAAAGTCTGTTATCCTCATCCAGAGTAGCTTCTATAAAGGTTCTTCCCTCTTCCTTGGCAACCAGGAACTCCTTGAGGCCAGACAGGAGGTAAAACTTGTTGCGAGCTACACCTACCCTTACCGGTCCCTCTTCCTCGGCGTGAACAATTACATGAAGGGACTCCGTATTAATCAGGGCTCTCTTCTTCCTGGCAAAATCCCTGGCCCCCTCTAAAATCTTTTCGGCCACTTCTTCCGGACTGGCATGGGTGGACTCAATAACCAAATTGTAATTGTTAAGATTTAAATAATCCACCTGGTAGAGGTCAAAAAATCTCTTCTTCTCCATTAACTGGCGCTGGATCAAATTCTGTGTGGCCTCTTCCTGACTGGCGTACTCCTCAGACACACGGTTGTCGTTAAAAACTCTTCTTCCCGCCTCTCTCATGTCAGCCAGGAGAAAAACCTTAAAGCTATGGGGAATAAAATGCCAGCCCATGCGGGAGTCAAATACGGTCTGGTCTAACTCCTTGCCCAGACGAATGCTTCTCTCGTCCAACATGTCGTCAATGCTCTTGTCCTTTTTTGCCAATTCATTTAATTCCACAACTGAAATTCCCTTTTCCTCAGCAATCTGTCGAAAGAGAACACCGTTAGAAATTATATCATAACCATTTTCTTTTAAAATTTTGCAGACGCTGGATTTTCCGGAACCTAAAGTTCCTGTAATGCTTATATTCATGTGCAGCCTCCTTGATTTTTTTTACTTAAATAAAAACAAAAAAACGGGAACAACCTGTTCCCGTTAAGTAGTAGTCCGTAGGGGAATCGAACCCCTGATTCTGCCGTGAGAGGGCAGCGTCTTAGCCGCTTGACCAACGGACCATCAACAATGACTACTATACTACAGGCCCAAAGAAATTGCAAGTACTTTTTTGATTTTTTTTAAATTTTTTTGAATTTCTTTTGGACAACCTGTAGAAGCAGCCATTTTTGGTTCTTTTTTACATGAAGTCCAGAAGAGAAAACTGGTCGCTGAGAGGCATATCTCCCAACAAATTCATCTCTCTCATCTTTTTTACAATGGTATCGGACACCTTACTCCTCTTCTTAAAGTTCTCACAGGAGGAAAATGGACCGTCCTTGGCAGCCTCTACCACGCCCTCTGCCGCCTTGTCTCCCATGCCGTCAATACTGTTGAGACTTGGCATCAAATGCTTGTCGTCCACAACCTGGAAGTGCTTGGCCTTGGCCTTAAAGACGTCAATTGGCTGGAACTCATATCCCCTGGCATACATTTCCTGGACGATTTTCATATCGCCATAGGCCGCCTGCTCTTTCGGGGACAGCTCGTTCATCCTTTTTTTGTAATCCTTCATGGTTGCCTCTAACCTCTCCTGGCCCTGACACATGATTTCGTAGTCAAAGGCCTTGGCACGGATGCTGAAAAAGGCAGCATAATAGGCCAGAGGATAATAAACCTTAAAGTAGGCAATGCGAAAGGCCATCATAACATAGGCCACCGCATGCGCCTTAGGGAACATATATTTAATTCTCTTACAGGATTCGATGTACCAAGGCTCTACTCCCGCCTCAATCATCTTCTCCTCCATATCTCCCTTTAATCCCTTACCCTTGCGGACGCTCTCCATGATTTTGAAGGCCAGTCCATTTTCCACTCCCGTGTGAATCAGGTAGGTCATAATATCGTCACGGGTACAAATCGCTGTGGACAGGGTACAGTCTCCCCGGGTGATAAAATATTGGGCATTATTCAACCACACATCCGTGCCGTGGGACAGTCCAGAGATTCGCACCAGGTCAGAGAAGTTCTTAGGCTTGGTATCCCTAAGCATCTGC
>JAILSA010000043.1 GCA_024697885.1 Eubacterium sp.
GGTAAAAGAACCGCCTGACTGAACATTGTCAAGGGTTACTCTGCAATCGCCTATGAGTAAAGCATTAGTATCTGCAGCATACACTTTGTTTAGGGAAATACCGGCTACTAAGAATAGAAGCGCAAGAATAAACTTTTTCACGTCATTTAATAAAATCATTCTATTGGTTGGGTTATAATAGTTGGTTTGCAAATTATCATTCTCCATCGATAGTTTCAGGTTCTTCCTAATTTTGACCAAGGAATATATTGACGATGGCATTGGCATCAGCCATGGTAATGCCTTCGTCACCATTAACGTTTGCAGCCTCTGCATTGAAACCACCTTCTATCATCTGTGCCTTTGTAGCATCATCGGCAAGGAAGTAGTTTACCACTGCATTGGCATCTGCCATCGTTATATATCCGTCACCGTTTACATCACCCATCAACGGAGGTGTTCCTCCCATGAACTTAAACGACACGGTAAAATCGTCATTCTGCACGATATCGGTAATAGGTTTGTCAATAGTACCCGTATAAGCCTTATAGTTGTTAAACTCTGTTATGCCTTGTGAGCCGGGATATGGGTCGCCAGACTCCTGGATATAGAAGTCTCTCGGCAACATATAATTTGGATTACTCTCAACAAATGCCGTGTCATTAGAAACCCTGTATGACGTTGGCAGATACCCATCTGCAGGTATAATCGTTATGCCAGGCTTTCCTTTTGTAGCATTTACATTGTTATACCTGATATTGAACGTATTAGGATTATAGTTCACATGCGTAATGAGCATGCCCTTGCCTGGCAAATACTGCTGCCATTTCTCTGATTTCTCGTCTGTAGAGACAGCCTCTACTATCCAATATTCGTTGCCTGTAGGGTCATTGTCATTCAGTATGCGATAAGCCTTACCACCATGAAGCAACGGAGTCAAAGTAACATCCGAAGGGGTATCAAGGGTGTCAATCTTTATCCAGCCCATCAGTTCTCTCTCAAAGGCAGAATACATCGGAGGCCAACAGCCATTAGTATTGTTTTCACCGCCATCCATCAAGTCCCATTCTTCCAGCGACTGGTTATCGTAATCTGCCGTCGACCAGTTTGCGAATACTACGTTTGAGTTATATGTGCTTGCAGGATAGAAGTCTGGCAATCCCATAGTATGACTGAACTCATGACAGAAGACTCCTATACCATTTAAATATTTCGTACCACTACTCATAGGATACGCCAACAACTCGCCGTTAACGCCATAACGCGAAACCGTCTTACCATCATACACGCCATACGTAGTAGAAGGTCCTGTAGATGGTCCCGACTTTGGCCAAATGCAATCACTGCCATTCTGTGTCCAGTTTGCACTATATCCGGCATATATCACATATACCAAGTCAACATATCCGTCACCGTCTTGATCATACTCAGAGAAATCTACATCCGAATCGGCAAGCGCACATACTTGAGGAATAAACAAGTCCATTCTGTCATTCGCACCATCGCCATAAACCTTCATATTCTTTGCCAACGTATAAGGACCATATACGTCAAACTGAGGCTTGAACAGTCCGTCACTACAGTCATTAAAATACTGTGAAACAGAACTATAACTACGCATAGTATTTAACTTTGACATTACCACCTCTTCTCCCGTAGAATAACTTTTTGCCTTTGTACTGACCCTAGTCAAAACAGCACTGCTGTTGAGCAGAGAGTCTATTTCATGTTTGCTGAAAGTAAACTGCACGTCAGCAAACTCAGCCATAAGCACCAACACTTTCGGAGTACCCATATGAGGGAACAGCTTTTCACCACTGATGCCTTCTCCTGAGTTTGCTTGCAAAGCGCCTATTGCCTTTGCCTGATTAGCAAGAATCTGTTCATCAAGTTTTGCTGCACTGTTGAAAATATTTTCACGCTCTTCCTCCGTAGCAACACGATAAGTGTCACCTTCGCGGATAATTATCTCGTTATCTGATGATATAAGGAAATGCAGATGTTCGTCACCACGCAGCGACACGGTAACAGTGCGACCGTCAACGAGCGTCACTTGCATCGCTCCCGGCACAGCCTTGGCTGCAAACATCTCCATTGTCGCCATAACAACGAATGCTATCAACAATACAATATGCTTAACGTTCAATTTGTTCATTATGATTCTTATTATTTACCACGTTATATTTTATCTTGCAAAGATACATCTTTTTTTTCGAACTAACAAAATTTTTCATTGTTTAGTGATAAACCAAACGACAAACGGGCATATAAGCCAGTTAAAAATATTTTTAATCATTATGGACACAAAAAAAAGAGTGAATAGTAGTGTTATTACTCACTATTCACTCTTTTTTAGTTTTCCCTTTGCCGTTTAATATCCAGCAGTAAAGCCATCGCGCTCCATCTCAAGCGAAGCCCAGATGAACGGGCCTATGCCCTTGGCATCGTTGTCACGGATAGGCTCTGACATGTAGTATTCAAATGAGCCGTCACGGTTTGGACTCTTCTCTGGACCAAGTCCGCTCACTGCGCAGCAGCGGGTGAGACTGATGGTCTTGTCATCATTCACCTTTATGAAGTGCTTCAACATATTCTTATAAGCCTTCACACCTTCTGCCTTGAAGTCATATTTCTCTGCGCCGGCAGCCTTTGCCTTTTCACACAGAGGCCATTCCTTGTTGCCCACAGCCCAGTTGTCTTTAGTAGGCAGATAGCCAAGACGTGCGCCTTTGAGCAGTGCGTATGTGAACA
>JAILSA010000121.1 GCA_024697885.1 Eubacterium sp.
TAAAAAATCTACTGATTGCATTCTATCATTATCAATTCTCCAATTTGATTCATCCGAATCAACAATCAACACAACTGGCGAAAGGGTTTTACTATCTGGAAACAAAGTTGCCTGATTGATTAAAGCTGTTTTTTCTTTATTAAGAACAACCCAATATCTATGCTTATAATCATTTGAATTTCTACCCATATCATAATATCCAAATACCATCGACATATAATATTGACCGTTTCCCTCTCGAACTATCGCATACATATCATTTCACAACCTTTCAAATAAATCTGTTCCCACATACAACTCCCCCCAATTTGCACGAATATTTAAGCAAAGTCCTTAACGAACTCTTGTAGTTCTACAAATTCTTCATATTCTTTCTGCAACCATTTAAGTATATTACTGATCGGATTATTTATATCTCTTGGATCAACTATAAACTCTATCTTATGTCCTTCCAAATTATAAAATTTAACAAGTAACCACAAATCTAATTCTTTGTCATCGCTAATATGCTGAACTTCAACAATTTTATTTCTATCAAAGAGACCTATTCCATCTGTTATTGTTTCTTTCGACATGCAATAACATTTATGATTAAATAATGTCGTTCCCGTTATAGTTTTCTGCACTTCAACATTTTCATCTTCAAAGTCAATCAGTAACGCCTCGGTTATCTTAGGCGGTTTTGCATAATATTTACGAATTTTCATTTTAGGAACATATTTAGTTTCATCTATTTCAATTTCATGTTCTTGTGTAATAATCATCCTTTGCATCCTTTCAACACCTATTCCCACAAACGACATCCTCCAGTTTGTGCGAACATTTTTCACACCGAATTCCCGCCTATTTTAAGCCATTTTTCATCCAAAATCATATACTATTCGCGCACATCATAGGCGCCTCAATTTTTTACCCCCTGCGATTTCACTCACATTTTTATCAAATAAAAACACAGGTACATATTTGCGCGTAGCAATGATCCATGCGCAGATTTGAGTGAATAGGACGCCAGGAGCTTGTTCACGGGCGGACATATTCACGAAAAGATGCATACGGCGAACGCCGTGACAACGAGTAAGCTCTGCTTACGAGTTTGTCAGCATGGCTTACACTTTTCGTGTCAGCAAGCACACAGTCTCCACATGTCCCCCCTGCGGAAACATATCCGTGGCCTGCACCTTTTTCAGTCTATATCCCATCTCCTGCAAAATTTTCACATCCCTGGCAAGGGTGGCCGGGTCGCAGCTGACATAGACAATCTTTTCCGGTCCCATTTTCACCATGGTGTCAAGGAGTTTTGCATCACAGCCCTTGCGCGGCGGATCCACAACCACCACATCTGCCCCCACTTCCTTAACAAGATCCGATGCCACATCCTCTGCCGCTCCACAGCGAAAGGTGGCATTGGAGATACCATTGAGGACAGCGTTGGCCTTAGCATTTTCCACAGCTTCCGGTACGATTTCCACACCCACAACCCTTCCCTCTGGAAGGGCCTTGGCCAAAAAGAGGGAGATAGTTCCGATGCCACAGTAGAGGTCCCAAACAGTTTCATCTCCTCGCAAATCCGCAAAATCCAGGGCTCTGGCGTAGAGCTTTTGGGTCTGGATGGGATTGACCTGATAAAAGGACTGAGGTGAAATCTGATAGGTTACATCTCCAATTTTATCTTCTATAAAAGGGTTTCCCCAGCGAAGTTCTACCTTTTTTCCCATGATGACATTGGTTTTTTCACGGTTGACTGACAGATAAAAACTGCAAAAACCGGGGATTTCCTGTAGAGACGCCAAAAGTTTCTCCTCCCCGGGAAGTTTGTTTCCATTCAAAACCAGGCACACCATAAGCTGGCCTGTAAAGTAGGCGCGGCGGACAAAAATGTGTCGCACCAGGCCCCTGTGGGTCCCCTCCTCATAGGCGGTCACCCCTTGGCGGGTCAAAAATTCCAGCACCCGCTCCACCACCTGGTTAATCACCGGGTGCTGAATAAGGCACTCCTCTGTGGGAACCAGTCGGTGGCTACCACTGGCAAAAAAGCCCACCACCGGCTGTCCCTTGTCGTCCTGACGAACAGGAAACTGAGCCTTATTTCTGTAACTCCAAGGCTCCTCCATCTCCCCTGTCATGCCCTGAATCGGCAACCACTCCACCTGGGACAGGTCCACTCCTCCAATCCTGGTCAGGCAATTTTTCACCTTGTTTTCCTTGGCCAAAAGCTGGCCGGCATAGGACAGGTGCTGGAGAGTGCAACCGCCGCAGGGACCAGATACGGGGCAGGCTGGCCGGGTCCTGTCCTCTGAGGGAGCAAGGACCTCCATTAAACGGGCAAAGCCCATATTTTTCTTGGCCTTCATAATCCGCACGCGAACCCTCTCTCCCGGCAGGGCTCCACGGACAAAAAGGGTATAGCCATCTGCGTGGCCAATACCCTCTCCGTCCTTGCCTAAATCTTCAATTAGAATTTCCGTTTCTTCATTCTTTTTCCACTGATGATCAGTCAAGAGATGTCCTCCTCAAATTACTCTCAAACATACGATTGTAGCCCAACCAATCCATGTTGTCTCCGGCCTTGGTAAAGAGCTCGGTCATGGTCTGGAGCTTGGCATCTGCATTGTCCGCCATGTGAAGGGCCATAGCCTCCATAATGGCCGGCACCTTAGGGGAGCCAAACTCCAACTTGCCGTGGTGGGACAAAATGCAGTGCACCAGCTCATTTTTTAACTTGGCCGGGAAGCCTGGAATCTTGGCTGCCGCATCCTCCATAGCCTTGGCACCAATGTAAATATGACCCAAAAGCTGACCATCATCAGTGTAGTCGTTGACTGGGAAGTCCGAGATCTCCTGGATTTTTCCCATGTCGTGAAAAAGGGCCGCAGTAATTAAGAGGTCCCGATTGAGCATTGGGTAGTGGTCCGCAAAATACTGGCACATGTTGGTCACTGCCAGAGTGTGCTCCAGAAGGCCTCCCAAAAAACCGTGGTGAACGCTTTTGGCTGCAGAATGCTTCTTAAAAGCATCCACAAACTCCTTGTTTTCCACAAAATACATATCCAAAATCTGGCGCAGGTAGCGGTTTTTTACGCTGGTCACATAAGCCAAAACCTGCTTGTACATATCATCAATATCCTTGTTGGTGGATGGGATGTAATCCGCTGGGTCATACTCTCCCGGCTGGCTCTTACGAACCCTGGAAATGTTCATCTGCAGGTTGCCCTGAAAACTGGTAACCATGCCCTCGCAGTGGATAAAATCCATGCTGTCAAAATCGTCGATGCCGTTGTTTAGTTCCCAGATCTTGCCATCCGCTGTTCCCGTCTTGTCCTGGAGGGTCAGAGAATAATAAGTCTTTCCCGCCTTGGTCTTCAAAACCTGCTTCTGCTTACACAGGTAGGTTCCCACAAATTTTTGTCCTTCTTGATAATCATTCAAATAATACATAGCAAACTCCATTCTACTTTTTCATATGATTTCATTTTATCCACAAGTCCCCCGAAAATCAAGTGTCTCAAATGAAAAACTCATGATCTATGATATATTTCCAAGACTTTCCCGCACAACCCCAGCCACACCCTTGGTCTGCAAGTCGATTTTATTGCTTAATCAATTGGGTTATGATACAATCAGATGGTGAAAATCTATCATTTAAAATGCTGTAGGAATCGAGATATAGACTACATATTCAAAAATACTGGCATTGATAAAAAGGGGGGAAAATTAAAGTGAATACTAATGCAAAAATCCGTATAGTACTATTTGTTTTTCTCTTAATATGGGGAATCTATTTATCTGCCGGTTATTCGTGGGAGATGGCATTTAGATCAGGTGATACATTCTCTTCACTAATTAGTGATACAGATCTTAATTCATATTATGTAGACGGAACCGATTTTTCGCCTTTGGTGGCCTTGTTTGGATATGGGGCCAAGGGAGTACTCTCTTTATTTGATATCATAGTAGGTGTGGTACTGATGTTGGTATATGCCCTCCTAATAGCGGTTCTCGTACTTATTCCCACATTACTATTAAGAATATTTGGATTAAAGAATAAAACAATAATGCCCCAGGAATATGAAATCACAAAGAAAATATACTGCGGGGGCATCCTTCTGTCTCTGATTGCAGGATTGATGGTGACCAAAATGACCGGTTTGCTGATTGTTATTGTTTACTCGATTACAGTAGCATTGGTAACCTTGATTTATATATCAGCATTAAAAAAGAAAGTGAACGGTTTTACATGAACAAAAAAGTACTAAAAACCTTAGAATATTTTAAAATTATAGACCGCCTGGTGGAGGAAGCAGATTCCACACTGGGCAGGGAAAAGGCCAAGCACCTCCTTCCCTCCTCCAACAAAAATGAAATTGTGGCCTGGCAGACCGAGACCAGTCACGCTCTGATGCGACTGTTCAAGCACGCCAAGCTGTCCTTTCACGGACTCTATGATATTCGGCCAAGCCTTTTGCCTTTGGGCAAGGGAGGAACTCTGGGCATGGGAGATTTGCTAAACATTGCCAGGTCCCTGGAAATTGCCAAAAACGCCATCGCCTATGACAGCCAGGACGAGGACTTATCCGATGCCCTCTCCGGCCGCTTCAAGGCCCTGGTGGACATTCCGGATTTGCGCCTGGAGATCAACCGCTGCATCCTGGCCCCAGACCAGATGGCCGACGATGCCAGCCCTGAACTCAAGCGCATCCGCCGGACCATGAAGGGGGCCAACGACAGGATCAAGGAACAGCTAAATGCCACCATGAGCGTCTCTGCCTCCATGCTGCGGGACAATATTGTCACCATGCGAAACGGCCGCTACTGCCTGCCTGTCAAGCAGGAGTACAAGTCTGCCTTTCCCGGCATGATTCACGACCAGAGCGCCACAGGCTCCACCTTTTTCATTGAGCCAATGGCCATTGTGAAGCTCAACAACGAGCTGGCGGAACTGGCCATGAAGGAACAGGAGGAAATCGAGAAAATCCTCATTTCCCTGTCCGACTTAGCCGCCCCTTATGTGGAGGATTTGGAGAGAAATATTATACTCCTGGCCGAGTTAGATTTTATTTTTGCCAAGGCTTCCCTGTCCAAGAAAATGCAGGCCAGCGAGCCCCTTTTTGACCAGAATTATATCGACATAAAAAAGGGCCGCCACCCATTGATTGCCAAGGACAAGGTAGTTCCTATTGACGTGAGTTTGGGAAAAACCTACAATCTTTTGATTATTACAGGACCAAACACCGGAGGAAAAACCGTATCCCTAAAAACTGTGGGACTTTTTACCCTTATGGGCCAGGCGGGCCTTCATATCCCCGCCTTTGACAAATCCCACCTGAGGGTTTACGAGGAAGTCTATGCAGACATTGGAGACGAGCAGAGCATTGAGCAGAGCCTGTCCACCTTCTCCTCCCACATGGTCAACGACGTCTATATATTGAAGAGAGCCAACAAAAAGACCCTGGCCCTCTTTGACGAGTTAGGAGCCGGTACGGACCCTGTAGAGGGAGCCGCCCTGGCCACAGCCATTTTGGACCACTTGCACCAAAAGGGCATTACCGCCATGGCCACCACCCACTACAGCGAGCTCAAACTCTATGCCCTCTCCACAGAGGGAGTGGAAAATGCCTCCTGCGAATTTGATGTGGAGTCCCTCCAGCCCACCTACCGACTTTTGGTGGGTGTTCCAGGTAAGAGTAACGCCTTTGCCATTTCCGGCAAACTGGGACTTCCAGCAGAAATCATTGACCAGGCCAGCCAGCTAGTAGACCAGGATGCCCACAACTTCGAGGACGTGGTCTCCGGCTTAGAAGAGGCTCGTGTCATGGCGGAGAAGGAGAGGGTAAAGGCCCAGGAATTCCGCCAGAACGCCGAGCGCTACAAGGAAAAATTAGAGGCCAAAAACGAGCGAATTGACCAGACTCGTGAAAAAATTATAGAGAGGGCCAACCAGGAGGCCAGAAAGATTCTAGAAGAGGCCAAGGCTGTGGCCGATGAAACCATCCGCAACTACAACAAGTGGAGCAAGGACTCCGGCATGGCCAAGGCCATGGAGGAAGAAAGGGCCAAGCTTCGCCAGCAGATGAACAAAAACAAGGCCAAATCAAACATAGGTACCGACCAGAAAAAGCCCCACAAGACACCGGACAAGCTGTCTGTGGGAGACATTGTTATGGTCCACTCCATGGGAGTCAAGGGCACCGTCTCCACCGAGCCAAACCAAAAGGGCAAGTGCTTTGTCCAGATGGGCCTTATGCGGTCGGAGGTGGACATTAAGGATCTTGAGCTCCTAGAGCAGGAGACCAAGGCCGCCAAGAAAGAAGTGGCCATGACCCACGCTAGGAGCATGAAAATGTCCAAGGCCATGACAATTTCCACCGAGATTAACCTGATTGGCAAAACAGTAGACGAGGCCCTGTCTCTCCTTGACAAGTACCTAGATGACGCCTACTTAGCCAAGCTTCACCAGGTCACTGTCATCCACGGCATGGGAACAGGGGCCCTTCGAAAGGCAGTGCAAGACTACTGCAAAAAGTGCAAATACGTAAAATCCTATCGAATGGGAGAGTACGGAGAGGGTGGCTACGGTGTCACCGTAGTAGAGTTTAAGTAGGAAAGAGGGAAAAAAATGGAAAAGAAAAAAATCCTAATCGTCGATGACGACCAAAACATTGCAAATCTCATTTCCTTATATTTAACTAAGGAATGTTTCGACTGCCAGACAGCAGAAAACGGAGAGGAGGCTCTGAAGCTCCACGATACCTTCGAGCCGGACCTGGTTCTCCTAGACATTATGCTGCCGGGCATTGACGGCTATGATGTCTGCCGGGAAATCCGCAAGAACCATTCCACACCAATTATAATGCTATCCGCCAAGGGAGAAGTCTTTGACAAGGTGCTGGGCCTGGAGCTAGGAGCCGACGACTACATTATCAAGCCTTTTGACTCCAAGGAAATGGTGGCCAGAGTAAAGGCAGTTTTGCGCCGCTACCAGACAGCCCCTGCCCCTGCTCCAGCAGAGGACAAGACGGCAGGTCAGGGAAGAGAATCCATCTCCTACCAGGACCTGACCATCAGCCTGTCCAACTACTCCGTCATCTACATGGGCAATTCTGTAGAGATGCCACCCAAGGAGCTGGAACTTTTGTACTTTTTGGCCTCCCACCCAAACCAGGTATTTACCAGAGAGCAGCTTTTAGACCGACTCTGGGGCTATGAGTACGTGGGAGAGACCCGAACCATTGATGTTCACATCAAACGCCTCAGGGAAAAAATCCAGGATCATGAACAATGGGCCCTGACCACCGTCTGGGGCATCGGCTACAAGTTCGAGACAAAATAAGAGGTGCCTATGAACAAGAAAAAGAAAAGAAAATTCATAACCTTTAAGACCACTCTGGGCCAGAAGCTCACCATGTTCTACATGATTATAGCCGTGATTTCCTTTTTTTTCATGCAGTTCAGGGGCTTTGACTACGTTTACGAAAACACCCACAGGGAGGTTCAAAAGACCCTGTCTTCCACCTCCTCGGTTTTGGTCAACTCCCATTTTGCCTCCAGGTCCTACAGCAAGTCCAACCTCATGAACATGACCCTCCACCTGCAGATTTGTGCCGAGACCGCCAACTGCCGCATCATCGTCATGTACGATGACGGGGAAATTCTTCAGGACACTTCAGACATAAATTTTAAGGGAGCCCTGTGTCCCGGGAACTTAGATTTTCTCTGCTCCCGCACCCTATCCGACTTCACTATGAACGGCTACCTAGACTCCCCTAGCCTCTGCGTGATTCAGCGTGTGGCCAAGGAGTCCTACAGCAACGGCTACCTGATTTTTTCCGTGCCAAACGCCAAAATCAAGGAGAAGGCCAACGACTCCTTCAACACCCTTATGATGACCTACTACCTCATTATGATGGTTTTGGCCCTGGTATTTATGGGCATCTATGTCTTTCTCTTTTTGCCTCTGCGAAAGCTGCGAATGGGAGTCAAAGATTTTTCCATTGCCAAGGAAAACAAACCCATTATCATCCGGTCCAATGACGAGTACGGAGAGTTGGCGGACACCCTTAATATCATAGGTCGGGAGCTGAGTAAGTTCGACGAGTACCAGAGAAAATTCATCTCCAATATCTCCCACGACTTCCGGTCACCACTGACCTCCATCCGAGGCTATGTTCAGGCCATGGCTGACGGGGTGATACCAGAGGACCAGATGGAAAAATACCTGGAGATTATTCTCTTTGAGACAGACCGTCTGACCAAGCTCACCACCAATCTTTTGGACCTGAACAACTACGACAAGGACAATATTTTCCTGGATCAAAGCGATTTTGACATCCATGATTATATTAAAAAAACCGCCGGTGCCCTAGAGGGAACAGCGGAAAAGAAAAAAATTCATTTTCACCTGACCTTTCAGGAGGACACTCCCCTCATGGTTCACGGAGATGCCCCAAAGGTCCAGCAGGTCCTCCACAACCTGATGGACAATGCCATTAAGTTCAGTTCAGAAGACTCTACCATACAGGTATCTACCCGGTCCAAGGGCGACAAGGTTTTTATCTCCGTCAAGGACACTGGAATTGGAATCCCTAAGGAAGACCAGGATAAGATTTTTGAACGCTTTTACAAGACCGACCTCTCCCGAGGAAAAGACAAGCTGGGAACTGGCCTGGGTCTTGCTATTTGCAAGGAAATCATCGATGCCCACAAACAGACTTTGGGTGTGATTTCCACCGAGGGGGTAGGGTCTGAATTCATCTTCACCCTGGCCCGCGTCAAGTAAATAACTGTACAAAAAAAGGACCCCAGGGTCCTTTTTTTACTTCTCACCACTCAACCAGTGGCTGTGGTGCAAATGTCCAATTTTGTTTAATTCCTTGAAGCCATTTTGCTTCAGGGCTTCGTAGAGTACAATGGCAACTGAGTTGCTCAAATTCAGAGATCGGATTTCCCCAAACATGGGAATTCGAATGGTCGTATCCTCATTATCCACCAAAATCTCCTCTGGAATACCCGCGCTTTCCTTGCCAAACATAATATAGCAATCCTCCTCAAAGGAGACGTCGCTGTAAACATGATGGGCCTTGGTGGTTGCCATATAAATCTTGGCTCCTGGATTTTTCGCTAAAAAATCGGGATAGCTTTCATAAATCTGATAATCAAGCTTATCCCAATAATCCAGTCCTGCTCTCTTAACCTGTTTTTCATTGATCTGAAAGCCCATGGGCTCAATCAAGTGTAACTTAGCTCCCGCCGCCACACAGGTTCTTCCAATGTTTCCTGTGTTAGCCGGAATCTCTGGCTCTAGCAAAACAATATTTAACACGTCTTAGTCCTCCTGACGCAATGCAATATACAATTCCAAATTGCCACCTGGAAATGACAATGGCACACAGAGATTCTTGCTAAAACTGTTCTTAAAACTCATCTCTCCGTGTGAAAGTGATGGTGGCGTAATATCAATTCCGATGCCGTTAGCAGAGAATACGGTAGCGGCATTACCCATGATCATGTTACCCAACTCACTCAGCGCACTAGCTGCAAAATCGTCTATTTCCTTTATCTCCATCATGCACATCTTAGATGCTACGGCACAGGCATTCTCACCGTTCATTGCGATCAAAACCTGTCCTCTCATCTCACCTGTAACTCCGATGATGATAACCCATGCGTCCGGTCCAAACGATGCTTCTTTTACTCCAGGTTTTTGAATTGTAACTTCTACAAAGCACATATCCTGTAGCACTTTTTTTGCTGCCATCAAAAAAGGATTTACGTGCTCAGCACTAATTGCTGCCATACCTCTTCCCCCTTACATCGTTATAGAATAATAATATCATATTTAGGTCAAAGTGTCTATGAATTTCTCTATCTTATCAAGGGCTTTCTTCAAGCTATCAATGGAGTATGCGTAGGAGATTCGCAGGAATCCCTCGCCGCAATCTCCAAAGGCAGTACCGGGTACAACGGCCACTTTTTCCTCCTCTAAGAGGCGGGTGGCAAACTCTTCTGAGGTCATGCCAAAACGCTTAATATTAGGGAAAACATAGAAGGCTCCCTTTGGCTCAAAGCATGGCATTCCCATATCATTTAACCTCTTCACCAGGAATCGGCGGCGCTCGTCGTAGCTCTGTCTCATGCGAGCCACATCTGCATCACCGTGGCGAACTGCCTCCACTGCCGCATACTGGCTGGTGGTTGGCGCGCACATAATAACAAACTGGTGAATCTTTAACATCTGCTTCATAATCACATCCGGACCCACTGCATAACCCAGTCTCCATCCGGTCATGGCATAGGACTTGGAAAAACCATTGATTACCACAGTTCTCTCCCTCATGCCTGGAAGGCTGGCGATGGACACATGGTCTCCATCATAGCTGAGCTCAGAATAGATTTCATCAGAAATGACGAAAAGATCCTTTTCAATCACAACCTGCGCAATTTCCTCCAAATCCTGGCGAGACATAATAGCTCCCGTAGGATTGTTTGGAAATGGCAAAATCAAAACCTTGGTCTTGTCGGTAATGGCAGACAAAAGTTTTTCCCTGGTCAACTTAAACTGGTCCTTTTCTTCCAGAGGCAGGCGGACAGGTACTGCGCCGATTAACTGGACGCATGGCAGGTAGGAAACATAGCATGGCTCCGGAATAATAACCTCATCTCCCGGGTCCACCATGGCACGAAGGCCGATATCAATGGCCTCACTTCCACCTACGGTTATGACCACATTCTCCGCCTCATAGGACAGGTCAAATCTTCTTCTCAGATATTTGCAAATCTCCTGGCGAAGCTCCATCAAACCGGAGTTGCTGGTGTAGAAGGTCCTTCCCTTCTCCAGGGAGTAGATACCCTCCTCGCGAATGTGCCATGGAGTATCAAAATCCGGCTCACCAACGCCCAGGGAAATAACATTTTCCATGGTGGCTGCCACGTCGAAAAAGCGGCGGATGCCGGATGGCTGAATTTCTGTAATTACTTTGGATAATGGATTTCTCATGGAGTGATCAACTGCCTTTCATCTTCGGATTCTCCCTCTACGAGAGAAAGTCCGTAGTCCTTATATTTTTTCAAAACAAAGTGGGTAGAGGTACTTACCACTGACTCTAGGGGTGAGAGCTTGGTGGCCACAAAGAGGGCGACCTCCTTCATGCTCTTGCCGTCAATAATCACGGTAAAATCAAAACCTCCACTCATGAGATACAAGCTCTCTACCTCTTCGTACTGGTAGATACGCTCCGCCACCTTGTCGAAGCCGCGGCCTCGCTCCGGTGACACCTTGACCTCAATCAGGGCAGTCACATGCTCAAAATCTGTATTGTCCCAATTAATCAGAGTTGGATACCCGCAAATAATTCCGTCGGACTCCATCTCCGCCAGTGTCTTTTGTATATTTTCCTCTGTGGTATCCAGCATAACCGCCAGATCCTTGGTCTCTAACTTGCTATTCTTGGCCAAAAGCTGCAGTAATCTTTCTTTCATATATGTCTACCTCCTTCATGGCTTGTCACATATCTTATATCATACACAAAATATCCTGTTTTTTCAAGGAAGCTTGTAGATTTCATCCGTCTTGGGCGGCTCCAAAAATCTCACTTCCTCACCATTTCTCACGGTCCGGTCATTGCCCTCTGTGGCATGACCGATCACCGCGGCATGGATTCCTTCCCGCTCCAGGGCCTCTACCAACTGGCTTCCGTGGTCTGTTCCAATTAACATGGCTCCGCTGGAAATCAGGAGATAGGGGTTGAGATCGTAGACCTCGCAGACCTCAATGGTCTCCTGGCGAATTGGAATTTTTTTCAAATCTATATCCAGGCCCACACCGGAGGCGGAGGCCATCTCCCAGAGGGCTCCAAAAATTCCTCCCTCCGTCACATCGTGCATGGCGGTAACTCCCACCTCCATGGCGACTTTTGCGTCCTTTACCACACTGAGATACTGGTCAAAGGCCATGGCCTTTTCCACAATCTCCTCTGGCAGGGATTTTTTTAATTCTTCCTGGCGGGTTCTGGCTATGATGGAAGTTCCCTCAAGGCCAATCCACTTGGTCACCACCAGGTCCTGGCCCGCCTTGAGACCAGAGGTCTGAATCATCTTTTCTTTGCTGATTTTTCCCACGCCGGTAACGGATACCAGAGTTTGATTTACAGCGGCGGAAACCTCGGTGTGGCCGCCCAAAATCTCTACATTATAGGCCGATGTGGCCTCTGCCAGGGCGTCCATAATTTCCTTTAGCTCCTCTTCCTCTGACTCCGGTGGAAAAATAATAGTCACCAGCATTCCCACCAGTTCCGCTCCTGAGGAGGCGATGTCGTTGGCTGTCACATGAAAGGCCAGCTTTCCAATGTTGTCCGCCGTGCCCGTAATGGGATCTGTGGACATAACAATAAGGTCCCCTCCGGAATCCAGGACACTGCAGTCCTCGCCGATTCCAGAGTGAACCAAAACTTCTGGTCTTTTTACCCTTAATTTTTTATAGACAGAGCGTTTCATCACGCTCTCTGGTAATTTTCCTATTTTCATTGTCTTTCTCCGTTTCCCAGATGGATCCTAGTTGGTCTCTGTGGTCTGACTCTCCTCCGCCTCTGGCGCGGCAGTAGGTGCTGCCGTGGCGGCAGGAGCCTGGGTGGCCTTTGGAGCAGAAGTAGGCTTGGCTGTAGTCTTCGCCTCTTCCGTCGCCTTTGGTGTGGCTGTGGCCTTGGCAGCTCCCTTGGTCACATAGCGCGGCTCCGCCTTGTAGGTGCTGGCATTGACCTGGGTCTTTTTGGTCTTTCCATTCTGGGTCACGATTTTCCAAAGAACTGCCTTGTAGCCGGTGTGGGCCTCCTGGGTCACCACAAAGTAGGACTCTGGCTGAGTCTTGTCATAGGTCACCTTGTCCTTGCCCGGCTGAATGGTCTCTAGGGTCTCGGACTGGAACGTCACAGTGCGGTCAGAAGACCTGGTCTCCTCGCCGTAAATGTTAAAATACACATTTCCACTGTAGGTTCCCGCCTGAATATAAATTGGTACATCTGTATTATTTTTGAACTTAAGGTCCTTGTAATCCCCGGCAATGGCCGCGTCCCTTGAAGGCTCCACATAGGTAACCATCATGGAGTGAGGATTTCTCTGGACGATTTCTAACTCCGCCTCTAAAAGGGCATTGTAGAGGGTAGAAGATACCTGGCAAACACCGCCACCGATGGACTCTACCACCTGGCCGTTGTTGTAGGATGGGGCCGCGTAGTAACCATTTTCCTCGGTCATAGGGGAAATGGCGTCGTGGACGGAAAAGGTCTTGCCCGGATAAACTACCGTTCCATTAATAAGAGAGGCCGCATTGGACACATTCTTAGATCGACTAATATTGCCTGCATTGAAGCTGGTAGTATAGTCTCCTAGTTTGTCCTTACAGCGCTGGGCCAGTTCCTTAGTTACTGTTGGCTCAGACACCTCTACCTTGGCAGTCACCTGGACTATGGACTGGTCCTCCTGGTCCTTCAGGGCCTTTTTTATATCCTGGGTAGTCTGGTCCACATCAATTTGGACCCCTTGCTTGGCATCTGTGTAAACCAGCTTTCCGTTTTTCATCTTGATTTTGGAATTTTTGGCCTTGGTGCACTTGCTACCACACTTTTTCTTAACAAACTTGCTCAAACTGTCTTCGGAATAGGTAAATTCCAGATCAAAGTTCTGGCCTTCCCTCTCCACTCTCTTGAGTTCCGAATAATTGGACAGGGCAGATTCTGTCTTTCCCACACTCATGGCCTGGTCAATAGCCGGGCCCGTCACACAGGCATAGCCTATTTCTGCCATAGTGGTGGAAACCTTGTCTCCGTTGACATCTACCTCCAGAGTCCTGGCTGACAGCTTGTCCATCAATTGACCGATGGCCTCCTGTGCCTGCCCCCTAGTCATGCCGCTGACATCCACATTTTCAATTGAGACGCCCTGAGTAATCTTGTCATCATCCGGTTTTACCATTTTATAGGCCACCATCATATAGATTATGATGGCAAAAAACATGATGATTAGGACAAGTATAGCGCGTCCAAACTTAGGTTTTCTCATATATTCTCCGTTCTTCCCATTACTTGCACAAAAAGTCAAGCTGTATTACAATAGGCTTGGTAACAAACTCGCTACCATAGCAATAATAAGAATTGCACAGATAATCGCTGCAATTTTGCGCTGATTTTTACGATTAAACATGGGTGACCCCCCTTTCGAATTGGAGTATTTTTATGTTTATCACAGTATATCTGACCTGTTTTTTCATCTTCATGTTCTGGCTGACCTACGAAATGCACAAGTCCAAAAAAGAGGCCAAAGAAGAGTCTGACGCCTTTTGGGCCAGAGAAGATGCGGCAAACAGTGCCCGAAACAAGGACATTTCCAATCTCCCGCTGGTGAAAATCCAGGAGGATGACCTCCCCATCTTTGAGACGGGAGATGAGTCTGTTCACTACTATGTCGGACGAGTCCGAGAAATAATCAAAATGCCTATGATGGATTTTTCTGATTATTCCAACACAGATTTAAAGTTAGCATATGGCGTGGGAAATTTCAAGACATTATCCCAATATGATGAAACTTTTCACGCCTTTTTGCTGGATTTATCCAACTTGGCCAGAGCCTATTACACCGCCGGAATGAAGGAGGCGGCCATTGAGACCTACCTCTTTGCCATCAAAGAGGGTTCCAGGCGCCTGTCGGACTTCGAATCCCTGGCCCGCATCTACCTAGAGACCGACCACCCGGAGAAGCTGAGTCAGCTCCTATCCCAGGTCAGGGAAATGAATCTCCCCCACCAGGAAAGTATCGAAAAAACTCTGCAGGAGGTTTTACTCTCCTACAAATAAGGAATCTGACAAACCAGAGCGGAATGGTTTAGCGGGTTCCTTTTTTGATAGTCAAAAAGGAGCCAAACCTCTTCCCCCTTGCGGACCCTTCCCTCCTTCTCCCAGGCCTCTAAATCAAAGGAAAATCTAGCTATATAAACCATATGAAACAACTGCTTGGTCACCCTGTTTTCGTAACCTCTTAGGTACTTGGCCTCCCGGCACTCCCCGTCCAAAAATTCTCGAATCTTTTGCTTGTCCTCCGGGCTCCTTTGACAGACAAATTCCGGAGGATTTTTTACATAATCCCTGGAAAAAAGGTCGTAGGTCAGGGCCTGGCGAAAGAGTTCCCTCTCCTCAGAACCCATGCCCGGCTGGCTCATGGCAAAATCCCACAGGATCTCGTATCGCTTAATTCTGCTCTGCTTGCAGTCAAAATGGCCCCTTTGGCCGT
>JAILSA010000154.1 GCA_024697885.1 Eubacterium sp.
TAAGTACTGGGAGTTCCAGTCAGACTTTCTGAGAGGAAGTTTTTCCCTGAGGGCGGCCTCGTCAATCTGGATAATGTCGATGCCGTTTGCCTCTAAGTCCAGAACCTCGTCGCGAATGGCAAGGGCGATCTGCATGGTGCTCTCCTTAATGGAGATGTCCTCTCTTGGGAAAGACCAGTTAAGGATGGTAACAGGGCCTGTCAGCATTCCCTTTACCGGCTTGTCTGTGCAGGACTTGGCAAACTTGGACCAGGAAACGGTGATAGGCTTCTTGCGTGACACATCTCCCCAAATGATTGGCGGCTTCACGCATCTAGTTCCGTAGGACTGAACCCAGGCCTTCTCTGTGAAGATATATCCCTCCAGATTCTCGCCAAAATACTCCACCATATCGTTGCGCTCGTACTCGCCGTGAACTAGTACGTCCAGGCCGATTTCCTCCTGAAGGCGAATGCACTCGGCGATTTTTTCCTCATTGAATTTGACATATTCTTCCTTGGAAATCTCACCCTTGCGGTACTTCTGTCTGTTCTTTCTCACGTCCGGAGTCTGTGGGAAGGATCCGATAGTTGTAGTTGGGAACGGTGGCAGGGCAAGCTTTTCTTTCTGAATTTTTTCCCTCTCCTCGAAGGCAGGAAGTCTGGTGAAATCCTCTTCCTTAATCGCAGCAATTCGGTCTCTCACTGCCTGGTCATAGCTGTTAATCTGTCCCTGGAAAAGCTCCTGGTTGTCCAAGAAGGCCTGAGCTTCTTCCGGTTTTTCCTCATCTGCCAAACCAGCAATCTGGCTCAGCTCTTCAAGCTTCTCCTCTGCAAATGCCAGGTGCTTTAGGTAATCCTTAGACAGCTTGGTCTCACTCTCTGTGGTATAAGGCACATGGAGGAGGGAACAGGAAGTGGAAAGAACCAGGTCAATGCCAATCTCCTCAATGGCCTGAAGGGTCTTGGCATAGTTATTTCTCCAGATGTTTTTTCCATTTACCAGTCCTGCAAAAAGGATTTTGTCTGATGGGAAACCATGAGTCTTAACAAGGTCTAAGGTCTTTCTTCCCTCCAGAAAATCCAGACCGATTCCGTCAAGGTCTAAGTGGCAAAGCTCCTTATAAACATCTCGAACATCTCCAAAATAAGTCTGAACAAGGACCTTAAGAGACTGCTTTCCCGCCAACAGCTTCTGGTAGATTTCCAGGAAGAGATTCTTGTCCTCCTGGTCCAAATCCCTCACAAGATAAGGCTCATCTAACTGAAGCCATTTGGCTCCCGCCTCCGTCAGCTGACCCATAAGTTCTACATAGGCCTCTGTCAGCTCCTTGGCAAAATCTCCCGCGGACTTTTGCCCTGTATACTTGGCAAGCTTTAGGAGGGTAAAAGGTCCCACCAAATCCACCTTGGTCTCCACACCCAGGGCCTTGGCCTCTAGGTACTCCTTCACTGGCTTGTCCCCGTTGAGCTTGACCTGAGTCTGATCCTCAATCTCTGGCACCAGGTAGTGGTAGTTTGTGTTAAACCACTTTTTCATAGCCAAGGCCTTTACATTTCCCTGGTCCCCCTGATAACCTCTGCCCATGGCAAAGTAGGTCTCTAGTGGAGAGAGGCCAAGAGCCTTGTATCTGACTGGAATCAGGTTAAAAAGTACCGCCGCATCTAAAACATTGTCGTAGAAGGAAAAATCGTTGGATGATATAAAATCAATTCCCGCAGCCTTCTGCTTCTGTAATTTTTCCCTTCTCAACTCCTCTGCCACCTGAACAAGATTTGCCTCCGAAATTTCTTTCTTGAAAAATTTCTCAGAGGCAAATTTTAACTCTCGGTTTTTTCCTATTCTTGGATAAGCAATTACTGATGTTTTCATTCTGTCATATTCTCCTTTACTCAAGTTTATCTTTGTAAAGAAGTATACGTCCGCAATTTTCCTGTGTAAAATATGAAAACCTCTAGTTTATCCATAGCTTAAACCTATATATTTAGTTTTTGTTATCGAAGCAGACTATATTCAACTTCCCAACTGCTCCATCGAGTAATTCTGGATGCCGATCTGCTCGATGAAGCAGAGGTGGGTCTTTGCCAAGAATTGCATTTTCCCTGAAATTGATGTATCATGTATTCTGTTAGTTACCACTAACTACAGGTTTAACTCAGTCGGCGCGCAAGACTCGCGAGCGAGTCTTGACTATACTTACAGCAAACGGAGGAATCTTATTATGGAATTAAAACTAGGCGATGTACAAACCACTGCCCTTATCCCCCTTGCCATCAAGGCCAATGAAAGCCTTAGGGATAATCCAAGAATCAAGGATGAAAAGGCAGTTGAAATCATCCAAAAACTAAATGTGGATACCAGGCAATACGATAAGTTCATGTCCCATGAAGGTGTGATTGCCAGAACGATAATGTTAGACAACATGTTAAAAAATTGGATAGGAAAAAATCCTGACTCCCTAATCATTAACCTGGGAGCTG
>JAILSA010000163.1 GCA_024697885.1 Eubacterium sp.
CGGGTGTTTGTCAGGGCGGAGTATATTTCACCCTTGCTGACCTCACTTTTGCCGCTGTCACCAATTCTCACGGACCTGTAAGCCTTGGCGTACAGAACAGCATCACCTATCTGCAGTCCGCACGCAAGGGCGACCGCCTGATAGCTGAGACGGAGGAGACGTTCAACCACCACCGTCTGCCGTTCTGCCAGACACGCGTCACCAACCAGAATGGCGACCTGCTCTGCGTCGTCTCAGGTTCGGCATACAGAAAGAAGGACGTGTTCCCGTTTGACAGTCTGCAATAGTTTTTATGCTACGAAAATATGCACACATTCTAATTCGCAATTGGTGTACGGAAAATTTGGCTGTTTGAATAAAAAGTTGTAAATTTGCAAACGAGAAGAGTTGAAGCTATTACCGCATGGTAATTGTGCATTGTGCATTGAAAAACTGTGAATTGAAGAAATGAAACTTCCTATCGGCATACAATCATTTGAGAGCCTTCGCAAGGACGGTTATCTCTACATTGACAAGACAGAACTTGTGTATAGTCTTATCAATCAAGGACGTTATTATTTCCTGTCCCGTCCGCGACGCTTCGGTAAATCACTGCTCATATCTACCATCAAGGCGGTGTTTGAGGGAAAGCGTGAGCTTTTCAAGGGGTTAGCCATTGACAGCAAGGAAGATGTTGATTGGACACCACGGCCGATACTGCATCTGGATCTTAATACCAACAAGTATGATAAGGCGGACGTGCTGACGGATAAACTTAACAAATCGCTTGAGGATTGGGAAAAGCTGTATGACTGTGCACGCCCTGACCTGCCGCACGGCATGCGTCTTGAGAATGTGATACAGGCCGCACGCGAGAAGACCGGCCACCGTGTTGTGATACTCGTTGATGAGTATGACAAACCGATGTTGCAGGCCATTGGCAACGAAACATTGCAGAAAGAATACCGCGCAACACTCAAAGGTTTCTATGGAGCACTGAAGTCAATGGACGAATGCATTAAGTTCGCCATGCTCACGGGCGTAACGAAGTTCGGCAAGGTTAGCGTGTTTAGCGACCTTAATAACCTAATGGATATTTCGATGCTTCCGCGTTATCATGATATCTGCGGCATTACGGAAAAGGAACTGCTCAGCGTCTTCGACAAACAGATAGACGGTCTTGCAGGGGATAATGGTCTTTCGCGTGAAGAGTGTATAGCCAAACTGAAGAAAATGTACGACGGTTACCACTTCGATGAGTTCTCGAAGCACGGTATATATAATCCATTCAGCGTGCTGAACACATTCAACAGCAATATATTCCGCAGTTATTGGTTTGAGACCGGCACACCGACATATCTTGTAGAACTGTTGCGAAAACACCATTACGACCTTGAACGCATGGCCCATGCCGACGTGACGTCAGACATTCTGAACTCAATTGACGCAGAGTCAAGCAACCCCATACCCGTAATATACCAAAGCGGATATCTTACCATTAAAGGATATAAGGAACGCTTCAAGAAATATGTACTTGGTTTCCCTAACGAGGAGGTGGAGGAAGGTTTTATAAAGTATCTTGCTCCATTCTACCTTGACAACCAGTCGAAACGCTCGGAATTTGACGTAGAGGCCTTTTCGGAAGACGTAGAGCAAGGCAACCCTGAGCAGTTCTGCATGCGCTTGAAATCATTGCTCGCCAGTGCGCCATACGACATGGAGTTGGACAACGAGGGTAACTACCGCAATGTCATTTGGGTGATATTCAAAATGATGGGCTTCTACAGTCAGTGCGAATACAAAACCAGTGACGGTCGTATCGACCTACTGATAGAAACACCCGACTATCGCTACGTAATAGAGTTCAAGCTTGACGGCACGGCCGAGCAAGCCCTGCAACAGATAAAGGACAAGCAATACCTACTTCCTTTCACGCTCGACAGCAAGAAAACCTATATGGTCGGTATTAACTTCGCAAAGGAACAACGCACGATAGAGAAATACCTGATAGAGGAAGCCTGATCCATATACTAAATGTCGGTGAGGGCTTCTTTTTGCGAACAAATGAAACACTCGTTTGGGATGCAAAATAGAGGTTAAGGAATGTTAATACGGCCCCGTTTCACAACTTTTTTTGTTGTGCAACGGGGCTTTTTCGTGTAAAACGATAGCTTTTACGCTCCTATTTGCGCACTTTCATGCTCTTATTTGGTAGCTTTTAGCTGGTAAAAGCTATCAAATTACATTTTCGTCGCCTTGTTATTTTCTTTTATAATAAAGTAAATTATTCAGTATCAATACTTTGCTAAAAATTCAAAATTAGGCCGTTTTTCATGACAAAATCTGTCTTGCTGATTTTCATTGCA
>JAILSA010000167.1 GCA_024697885.1 Eubacterium sp.
CCTCACCAGGACTTGACAGAGGGACTGCAGGTTTTTAACGGGGCCACTTCTAAGCTCTTTAATACGGGAGAGTGGAGAACCAACACCCCAATTTTTAAGGCGGACCTCTGCAAGCAGTGCCTTCTGTGCGCACCTGTTTGCCCGGACAGCAGTATTCCGGTAAAAAATGGTCAGCGCCTGGATTTTGACTATGATCACTGTAAGGGATGTGGCATCTGCGCAGCAGTTTGTCCATTCCAGGCAATTGAGATGAAGGAGGGGAATATCTAATGGCAATCAAAGAGAGAATGTCAGGAAACGAGGCAGTGGCTTACGCCATCCGTCAGATTAACCCGGATGTTATGCCGGCCTTTCCTATTACCCCATCCACAGAGATTCCACAGATGGTATCTACCTATATCGCCAACGGCCAGATGGACACAGAGTTCATTCCAGTGGAGAGCGAGCACTCTTCCATGTCTGCCACCATCGGCGCCGAGGCAGCAGGAGCCCGCAGTTTAACTGCCACCTCCTCCGCCGGTTTGGCCCTTATGTGGGAGGAGCTTCTTTTGGCAGCTTCTAACCGCCTGCCACTGGTTATGGCCCTGGTCAACAGAACTCTGTCCGGACCAATCAACATTAACTGTGACCACACAGATGGTATGGGCGCCAGAGACACAGGTTGGATTCAGATTTATGCAGAGAACAACCAGGAGGCCTATGACAATTTTATCCAGGCCTACCCAATCGCCGAGGACAAGAGAGTCCACCTGCCAGTTATGATTTGCCAGGATGGATTTATTACCAGCCACGCAGTGGAAAATATTACCCTCTTAGAGGATGAGCCAGTGAAGAAATTCGTGGGCCAGTACCAGCCAGAGGAGTTTCTCTTAAACCCAGGCAAGCCAATTGCTGTGGGACCATATGCTGTCTCCCCTTACACCATGGAGGCCAGGAAAAATCAGGAACTTGCCATGGAGGCTTCTAAGGAAGTTATTGTAGAGGTGGCCAGGAAATACAAGGAATTGACAGGACGCGGCTTCGAACTCTTTGAGGAGTACAAGACCCAGGATGCAGATTACATTATGCTGATTATGGGTTCCGCTGCAGGTACTGCCAAGGAGGCCGTAGACGAGTTGAGAGACCAGGGCCGCAAGGTAGGTGTTCTCAAACTCAGAGTCTTCCGTCCATTCCCTGCAGAAGAAATTGCAGAGGCAGTGAAAAACTGCAAGGCTTTGGCTATTATGGACCGAGCTGAGAGCTACAACGGTCACGGTGGTCCTCTGGCCAGCGAGGTGCCAGCGGCCCTCTTCCGAGAGAAGGTTATGATCGAGGCCATCAGTTATATTTACGGTCTGGGCGGCCGCGATTTTACCGTGGAAGATGTAATTGAAATTTTTGACGAGATGCAAGAGGTTGTTGAGAAGGGCAAGGAAGTTACTCAGCACAGATACATCGGTTTGAGATAGTTGGAGGAGAGCAATGAGCGATTACAGTTTAAAAACAATGATGGAAAAACCAGAGCGCCTGGCACCGGGACATCGTATGTGTGCCGGCTGTGGAGCCACAATTGGAGTTCGCGCCGTTTTGCGTGCCCTCCACGAGGGAGATCGGGCAGTGATTGGCAACGCCACAGGATGCCTGGAGGTTTCCTCTTTTATGTACCCATACACAGCTTGGGAAGATAGCTACATCCACAACGCCTTCGAGAATGCAGGGGCAACCTTGAGTGGTGTGGAGACTGCCTACAAGGCCTTGAAAAAGAGAGGTCGTTTGCCAAAGGACGAGAACTTCAAGTTTATCACCTTCGGTGGAGACGGTGGAACCTACGACATCGGTTTTCAGTCCCTGTCCGGTGCCATGGAGCGTGGCCACGACATGGTTTATGTCTGCTATGACAACGGTGCCTACATGAACACAGGAATCCAGCGTTCCTCTGCCACCCCAATGTACGCCGACACCACCACCACACCAGTGGGAAGTCAGTCCAATGGAAAAATGCAAAACCGCAAGGACTTAGCCAGCATTATTGCAGACCACGACGTTCCTTATGTGGGACAGACCACTCTGACTAGAGACTTTAAGGATATTCACAGAAAGGCCGAGAAGGCTATTTATACAGAGGGAGCATGTTTCCTCAATATGATGACCCCATGCCCACGAGGCTGGCGCTATGACACCGCCGAGATCATGAAGATTTGTAAGCTGGCAGTGGAGACCTGCTACTGGCCACTCTTCGAGGTAGACCACGGCAAATGGATCCTCTCCTATGAGCCAAGGAAAAAGCTTCCAATCGAGGACTTTTTGAGAGAGCAGGGCCGCTTCAAGCACCTGTTCAAAAAAGGCAACGAGGACCTGCTTGTCCAGTTCCAGGAAGAGGTGGACAGACGCTGGGAAGACTTGCAGTTTAAGTGCTCTAGAGACAACTAAGAAGCGAGGAAATGCCATGACACTTTTGACCTACCAGGTTCTGAAAAATGTGGCAGAGCAGGGAAGCTTTCGCAAGGCGGCAGACCTTCTGGGCCTGACCCCCTCCGCTGTCAGCCACGCCATCAGTTCCATGGAAAAGGAATTAGGATTTTCGGTATTGAATAGAGGCAAAAACGGAGTGACGCTCACCAATTATGGAGAGCGTCTTCTTCCCTATGTAAACGCAGTTTTAAACAGTGACGAGAGCTTGCAGCAGGCCATTGCAGAATTTAACGGCCTCAAGCAGGGCCGAATCAAGTTGGGATGTTTTTCCAGTGTCTGCACCAACTGGATTCCGGATTTGGTCCTGTCCTTTGGGCAAAAATATCCGGCCATAGACATAGAGATTTTCCAGGGGACCTACGACGAGGTTCGCTACTGGGTGAAAAACGGTGTGGTGGACCTGGGCTTTTTGTCCGTCTCTAGTGCAGGCGGCCTGCCAATCACCCCCATTTACAAGGACCCCCTTCTCTGCGTGGTGCCAAAGGGTGCCCGGAAGAAAAAGGGCCTCATGCAGGTGGAGGAACTGAGAGAGTACGAGTTCGTCACCCAGAGGGAGAGTACAGATGCAGACATCCAAAATTTTATGAGGGAGCACGACTTAAGTGTGACCTCCAACTACCATGTTGTGGACGACCTTTCCACCATTGCCATGGTGGCTCACGGTCTGGGAATCTGTCTCATGCCTGAACTGGTAATGAACGACAATCCCTATGAGGTGGATTGCTTTGGCCTAGAACAGGACGCCTACCGCATTATAGGTCTGGCGGCCCTGAACCCAGACACCATGGCCCCTGCCGCCAGAAGCTTTTATGACCATGTCATTGAAAACTACGGAAAATTAAATCTGGATTAAAAAAAGAGGCTGTTGCAATAAGGATATAAATCCCCATTGCTCAGCCTCTTTTTCTTGAGATATTTATTTATGTTTTTTTTGTTAGTCGATTACGATTGTCTCGTCTGCCTCTTCAGAATCCTCAGAATCGGCCTCGTCTTCCCCGGCATCCTCTGCGGCTTCATCGTCCTCCTGGGACCACTCGCTTCCATCCATAAGTGCGGCATAGAGTGTCTGATAATCCTCGCTGGAGATGACATAGGTGTCGCCGGCGCCGTCAATAGGAGCTACCGTAACGGTTACATCTGTGGTTTCCTCCGCGTACTCAAGAACCTTAAGGTTGCTAATTACATTTTCAATCATCTGCTTGTAAACAAAGTCGTAGGCCTCTTCCTCTGTCATGGCATTCATCTCTTTTTCGGAGAGAGAGTTGTAAACAGCCAGGGCTGGCTCCACGGTGTTTTTGAAACAAATCAAGCGATAGGCCTTGACTACAACCTCATAGGACCCGTCAGACTTGGCAGTTACATTGCCGATTTCGTATTTCATATTTTTGTAAACCTGGACTAGCATGTTGCGGTAAGCCTTCTTTAGCTCTTCGCTAGTGTCCTCGTCGTCACTGATCAAAGTGGCCAAATCCTTGTCCAGAGATACATTGTAGGCTGTCTTTGCCTCCTGCTCCGTCTGGCTGGAATAGG
>JAILSA010000175.1 GCA_024697885.1 Eubacterium sp.
TAAGTGGTTTTGCAGACTACCTCTATGAGACGGGGGAGGGGGTTGAAAATGAGGAGAGGCTAGAGTACCTAAAGCTCATTAAGGACCAGGCAGACAGGCTCTCTAAGCTGTCGCAGAACACCCTACTTTTGGCCAGGCTTGACGCCTGCCAGATTTTGACGGACAAGGAAAATTTTTCCCTGACGGAGCAAATTCGCCAAACCTGTATTCTCATGCTCAAGCAATTTGAGAAAAAAGGGGTGGAATTAGACCTGGGAGATGAGGATGCCAGGGAGGTCTTCTACTACGGCAATCCAGAGATTATGGACCATGTCTGGATTAACCTGCTTGGAAACGCCCTTAAGTTTACCCCGGCCGGCGGCCGTGTCTCCCTCC
Organism: Eubacterium sp.; assembly: GCA_024697885.1. GTDB lineage: Bacteria > Bacillota > Clostridia > Lachnospirales > Lachnospiraceae > Eubacterium_F. The sequence continues at coordinate 376 of JAILSA010000175.1, forward strand.
AGGTGGAGGAGGATTCCCAAGGCCAGATTCAGGTGACCATCTCCGACACGGGAGAGGGCATGGACCAGGAGACCAGGGACCACATGTTTGAGCGCTACTACCAGGGAGACCAGACCAATCTGGTCAAGGGAAATGGTATTGGCCTCGCCATTGTCTGGCGAGTGATGGAACTGGTGGGAGGTCAAATTCAGGTGGATTCAGAGCCCGGCAAGGGTAGCAAATTTATCATAAGACTGAGAGATGAGGGGCTCCAAGAGTTGTCAGAAAGGGACCTTTAGTGGTAAAATATGAAAAAACTAAAGGATATGGGAAGAGATATATGATTAAAGAAGAATTTTACGAATTTTGCCCACGCTGTCAGGCGATTTTGAACATGCAAAGGGGTTATCACAGTGACCTGCCCTACTGGATTTGCAGGGGCTGTGGAGAGATGCTAATCAACCCAAAAATCGACACGGACATTGTCTGGATTTGTGATGAGTGCTCTGACATGCTCAATCTTCAGGAGGGTTTTTCTGAGGACTGCGGTGTCTGGAAGTGCCAGAAGTGCGGCCACCCAAATACCATCGATGCCGCCAATATTTTTGCCACGGAGGACGAGTACCAGACGGCGGAGGCCAACCCCTATATGGGACTTTCGGACAAGGATATTATGGACCTTATGTCCTATGTGGAAATGGGGAGTCTGGCGGACCGAGAGGATGTCATCCTCTTAGAGGGACCGGATGGCAGGAATTATGTGAAGAAGATTTTGACCAGGTTTGATGCCAAAATCTACCGCCACCTTATGGACCACCCGGTAGAGGGTATGCCAAGAATTCATAGGGTTTATGAAAACAAGGATTACTTGATTGTTATTGAGGATTTTATCTGGGGCAGGACCATAGAGGAAGCTTTGGAGGAAGGGACTTTTGCCCAGGAGAAGGCGGCCCAGATCATTCGGGACCTGAGCTTAATCCTCACCAGACTTCACCAGATGGATCAGCCTATTATTCACAGGGACATTAAGCCCTCCAATGTAATGCTAGACAACAAGCACAGGGTTTTTCTCCTGGACATTAATGCAGCCAAGTACTACAAGGAGGAGTGCAGGGACACCCATTTTGCCGGCACCCCATTTTTTGCCTCCCCAGAGCAGTTAGGATTTGGCTTTCAGGCCTCCTCGCAAAAGACGGATATCTATGGCCTTGGCATGCTTCTAAATTACATGGTAACAGGGGACACCTGCAAGAATGTGGAGGCGGCAGGGGATTTGTGGCCGATCATAGAGCGCTGCACCCGCCTAGAGGCCAAGGAGAGATTTTCCGACCAGGAATTTTTGCAAGCTATTGAGAAATTTACGAGGTAGTACATGAGAGAAAAAGCCACCAAGGAGTTGGAAGAACTCCTAGAAGATATGAAGCCAGAGGAGATTGGCACCTATCTGAAAACCAACCAATCCTACCTGGCGGATGCCAAAAAGAGCTTTTATTACTATATGAAAGATGTCTTGGAATCCAAGTCCATTCTCCTAAAGGATGTCTATGTGGCGGCGGGAGTCAGCGAGTCCTACGGCGGCAAGATCCTCAGCATGGAGAAGCATACCAAGAACCGGGACTTGATTCTCAGGCTCTGCATTGGGGGACATTTTCTCCTAGATGAAATCAACCGGGCCCTAAAGCTCTACGGCATGAGTCCCCTCTATGCCAAGGACCCCAGGGATGCCTGCCTGATCGTGGCCATTAACAACCGCAAATATGAATTGTTTGAAATTGATGATCTCCTGGAGAGTCAGGGCTTTGAAAAGCTCTCTCCCAAGGAGTGAATTTGGATTGACCGTTGCCAGTTGGTGACGGTCTTTTTTTTGCTCATTCCCACCAAAAGGGTGGGAGCGAAAAGGAGGGTTTTGCCCTATATTAAAGGTGCAGGTTGGCCCTAATGATTACTCTGCGTAAGCAAAAAGTGATTATAAGTACAAGCCCATACTTTGTATAATATAAGTACTAAGGAGTGAATGGATTATGGAGGTGAAATTGAGTTTAGGCCAATTAATATCTGCACGAAGAAGGTACCTAAATATGACTCAAGAGGAATTGGCCAAGAGGATTTATGTCTCGAAATCCGCCATTGCCAAATGGGAGACGGACGGGGGAATTCCTGACCGCAACAACCTCTACAAGTTGGCGGAGGTTATCCAGGTTCCCATTGAGGATTTGTACCATGTGATTTCCGGCGGCAAGCAGCCGGAGGTAAATCTTAATATTAATATCACAACAGAAATC
>JAILSA010000200.1 GCA_024697885.1 Eubacterium sp.
CGATCCCAAGCTTGGACCAGAAGAAATCACAAGAGATGTTCCTGGGGTAGGTGATGATGCCCTCAAAGACTTAGCTGAGCGTGGAATTATTCGTATCGGTGCTGAGGTTCGCGCCGGTGATATTCTGGTCGGCAAGGTTACACCAAAGGGTGAGACAGAGCTGACAGCGGAGGAAAGACTTCTCCGCGCAATCTTCGGTGAGAAGGCCAGAGAGGTAAGAGACACTTCCCTTCGCGTGCCTCACGGAGAGTTTGGTATCGTAGTTGATGCCAAGGTATTTACTCGTGAGAATGGAGACGAGCTCTCCCCAGGAGTAAACCAGCATGTGCGCATTTACATTGCACAGAAGAGAAAAATCCAGGTGGGAGATAAGATGGCTGGTCGTCACGGAAACAAGGGTGTCGTTTCCCGCGTGCTTCCTGTAGAGGATATGCCATACCTGCCAAATGGTCGTCCTTTGGATATCGTACTTAACCCTCTGGGTGTACCTTCTCGTATGAACATCGGACAGGTCCTGGAGATTCACTTGAGCCTGGCTGCTCAGGTACTGGGCTTTAAGGTGGCAACACCAGTCTTCGATGGTGCAAACGAGATTGATATTATGGACACATTGAAACTTGCCAATGACTATGTAAATACACCATTGGAAGAGTTTGAAGCAAAATACAAGGACCTTTTGGATCCAGAGGTTATGCAGTATTTGATTGACAACCAGGAACACCGCAAGGAGTGGGCTGGAGTGCCAATCAAGGAGGACGGAAAAGTTCAGCTGAGAGATGGTCGTACCGGAGAGTTCTTCGACGGACAGGTTACCATCGGATTCATGCACTACCTCAAACTCCACCACCTTGTAGATGACAAGATTCATGCGCGTTCTACCGGTCCTTACTCACTGGTTACACAGCAGCCACTTGGTGGTAAGGCACAGTTTGGTGGACAGCGTTTCGGAGAGATGGAGGTTTGGGCTCTCGAGGCATATGGAGCTGCCTATACACTCCAGGAGATTTTGACTGTGAAGTCCGACGACGTAGTTGGTCGTGTGAAGACCTACGAAGCTATCATCAAGGGTAACAACATTTCCGAGCCGGGAATTCCAGAGTCCTTCCGCGTGCTCCTCAAGGAGTTGCAGGCATTGGCATTGGATGTCACCGTACTGGACGAGGACGGCAACGAAGTAGTTATGAGCGAGGTTATGGACGAGGGAGCACCAGCTTCTAGCGTAAACGAGCTCTTAAATGACAGAAACTTTAATGGAAACAATGAATCCTTCGAGAGTGCCGGTTACCGTGAAACAACCGTAGAGAATTTGGATGACGATAGCGCTATTACAGATTAATAGAAAGGACGGTATAGCAAATGCCACAGTTTGGAAATGAAGAAGAGACACATTTGATTTATGACAAGATTAAAATCACTCTGGCTTCCCCAGAGAAGATTCGCGAGCGGTCTAAGGGAGAGGTTAAAAAACCTGAAACCATCAATTACCGTACCTTGAAACCTGAAAAGGATGGTCTGTATTGTGAGCGCATCTTCGGTCCTAGCAAGGACTGGGAGTGTCATTGTGGAAAATACAAAAAGGTTCGTTATAAAGGTGTAATCTGTGATCGATGCGGCGTTGAGGTTACAAAGTCCAGCGTTCGTCGTGAGAGAATGGGCCACATTGAGTTGGCTGCACCTGTATCACATATCTGGTACTTCAAGGGTATTCCAAGTAGAATGGGATTAATTCTTGACATCTCTCCAAAGGTATTGGAGAAGGTGCTCTACTTTGCGTCCTACATCGTACTGGAGTCCGAGACACCAGAGATTGCTGTAAAGCAGGTATTGTCTGAGCAGGAGTATCAGACCGCCAGAGAGAATTATGGCGATAGCTTCCGCGTAGGCATGGGTGCTGAGGCGGTTCAGGAGCTTCTTCAGGGAATTGACCTGGAGGAGGAGAGCAAGGTCCTCAAGGCTGAGCTCAAGGAGTCCACTGGCCAGAAGCGCACCCGTATTATTAAGAGATTAGAGGTAGTAGAGGCTTTCCGTGAGTCCGGCAACAATCCTGACTGGATGGTGCTCACAGTAATCCCTGTCATTCCACCAGATCTTCGTCCAATGGTACAGTTGGACGGTGGACGTTTTGCCACATCTGATTTGAATGACCTCTACCGCAGAATTATTAACAGAAATAACCGTCTGAAGAGATTGTTAGAGCTTGGAGCACCTGACATTATCGTTCGCAACGAGAAGAGAATGCTTCAGGAGGCAGTGGATGCCCTGATCGACAACGGTCGTCGCGGCCGTCCAGTAACCGGTCCTGGTAACCGTGCCCTCAAGTCCCTTTCTGACATGCTCAAAGGTAAGCAGGGACGTTTCCGTCAGAACCTTCTTGGTAAGCGTGTTGACTACTCTGGACGTTCCGTTATCGTAGTGGGACCAGAGCTGAAGATTTATCAGTGTGGTTTGCCTAAGGAAATGGCAATCGAGCTCTTCAAGCCTTTCGTTATGAAAGAGCTGGTTCAGAATGAGACAGCCCACAATATTAAGAGTGCCAAGAAAATGGTAGAGAAACTTGAGCCTGCCGTTTGGGATATTCTGGAAAAGGTAATTCGTGAGCACCCAGTTATGTTGAACCGTGCTCCTACACTTCACCGCCTTGGTATTCAGGCCTTCGAGCCTACCTTGGTAGAGGGTAAAGCCATTAAACTTCACCCATTGGTATGTACCGCCTTCAACGCGGACTTCGATGGAGACCAGATGGCTGTCCATCTTCCACTTTCCGTTGAGGCACAGGCAGAGTGTAGATTCCTGCTCCTGTCACCAAACAACCTCTTGAAGCCATCCGATGGTGGTGCGGTAGCCGTACCTTCTCAGGATATGGTACTTGGTATTTACTACCTGACTCAGGTTCGTACACCAGAGCAGGGAGCCATTGGAACAGGCAAGTTCTTTAAGGATATGAACGAGGCGGTAATCGCCTATGAAAACCACGAGATTTCCCTCCATGCCATGATTAAGATTCGCCGTTATGGCAAGGATGAGAATGGTCAGATCCAGTCTCGTGTTATAGAGTCCACTTTGGGACGATTTATCTTCAACGAAATCATTAGCCAGGATTTGGGCTTTGTAGACCGAAGCGATCCTGACAACTTCTTGAAACTTGAGATCGACTTCCACGTAGGCAAGAAGCAGTTGAAGCAGATTTTGGAGAAATGTATCAACAATGAGGGTGCCACTAAGACAGCGGAGACCCTGGATAATATTAAGGCCTTGGGATATAAGTATTCCACAAGGGCAGCTATGACCGTATCTATTTCCGAGATGGTAGTGCCTGAGACCAAGAAAGAACTCCTAGGTCAGGCAGAGAAAACTGTTGAGGTTATTGCACAGAAGTACCGCCGCGGTCTCTTGACTGAGGAGGAGCGTTACAAATCTGTAGTAGATACCTGGAGAAAGGCCGATGATCAGTTGACCAAGGACCTGATGAATGGTTTGGACGACTTGAACAACATCTTTATGATGGCTGACTCCGGAGCCCGTGGTTCCCAGGCGCAGATTAAACAGCTGGCAGGTATGCGTGGTTTGATGGCGGATACATCCGGTCGTACCATCGAGCTGCCAATCAAGTCCAACTTCCGTGAAGGACTTGACGTATTGGAGTACTTTATTTCCGCCCATGGAGCTCGTAAGGGACTTTCCGATACCGCTCTTCGTACAGCCGATTCAGGATACCTGACCAGACGTCTGGTTGATGTATCTCAGGAGTTGGTAATTCGCGAGATCGATTGTTGCGAGTCCACAGGAAGAGATGAGATTCCTGGAATGTGGATTTCCGAGTTCAAAGAGGGAAAAGAAGATGTAGAGACACTGGAGGAGCGTATTACAGGCCGTTACTCCTGTGAGACAATTTACGATGATGAGGGCAATATTATCGTTAAGGCAAATCACATGATTACACCAAAACGTGCAGCCCGTATTGTCAATACAAAGGCAATCATTGATGCAGGTTCTGAGGCCAAGGTTAAGATTCGTACCGTCCTTACCTGTCGTTCCCACATTGGTATCTGTGCAAAATGTTACGGTGCCAACATGGCAACCAAGGAGCCAGTACAGGTGGGAGAAGCAGTTGGTATTATCGCTGCTCAGTCCATCGGTGAGCCTGGTACACAGCTTACCATGCGTACCTTCCATACAGGTGGTGTGGCCGGAGACGATATCACACAGGGTCTTCCTCGTGTGGAGGAGTTGTTCGAGGCCAGAAAGCCAAAGGGATGTGCTACCATCACTGAGATTGCTGGAACAGTACAGATTCGCGAGAAGAAAAAACGCGAGGTTGTTATTACAAATGAAGAGACAGGACAGAGCAAGGCATATGCTATTGCCTACAATGCCCGCCTGAAAGTATTCGATGGAGATGTAGTGACAGAAGGTCAGCCATTGACAGAGGGTAGTATCAATCCTCATGACATCATGAAGATTCAGGGTGTCCGTGCCGTACAGGATTACATGATCCGCGAGGTTCAGCGTGTATACCGTCTTCAGGGTGTAGAAATCAACGATAAGCATATCGAGGTTATTGTTCGCCAGATGCTGAAGAAGGTTCGCATCGAGAACAACGGTGATTCCGACTTCCTGCCAGGCGTAATGGTAGACTTGCTTGACTATGAGGACGAGATCGAGAGACTTACCAAAGAAGGTCTTGAGCCACCAGAAGGAAGAAGAGCTATTCTTGGTATTACCAAGGCTTCCCTGGCAACCAACTCCTTCTTGTCAGCAGCTTCCTTCCAGGAGACCACCAAGGTTCTTACAGACGCAGCAATCAAGGGCAAGATTGATCCATTGATTGGTCTGAAGGAAAATGTTATTATCGGTAAATTGATTCCGGCTGGAACAGGTATGAAGCGCTATCGCAATATCCAGATTGAGAGTGATCTGGTAGACAGCCTGGAGCCACCAGTAGAGGAAGAAATTGTATTTGAGGATGATGATCAGGAAATTGTATTTTCTGAGGGAACAGAAGAGGTTGTTGCAGTCCAAGAGGGTGACGATG
>JAILSA010000205.1 GCA_024697885.1 Eubacterium sp.
TATACCCATACTTTTTTGCTATTTCTGAAATTTTATTAGAAGCATCTGCAAAGCTATAGCCTTCCTTACAAGTAAATAGACTCAACTCCCCATGGCACGCTGTCTTCTCATTCGGAGTAACCTCCAAAACTACATTATCCAACGAGCGAGTAGAAGATTCGCCCATTCCACCAGAAAGCAACTCATCAGAATCTAACAACCTGCTATTTTTAGCCAGAATCCCTGCGACCTCATATTCTTTTCCATCCCCATCTCGGAACACAGTCCCCACCGGAATTTCTCTAAAATTATAGCCCAGGTAGAATAAATTCTTATCACTGTCCTGATCCACCTCTAAACTCCCCTTATATAGGTCTAGGGCAAAAAACTCTATCAGCTGATATTGAATCTGTAAGCATTCCATGTGGATGTCATAATTGATACCATACGCCAATGCATCCTCTTCCATCACCATGTGAGGATGTTTCTTGGAAATACTTGTGATTTTTTTCCACAACTTTCCACTTTCCCCAGGGCTTTGAGAACAGTCTACTTTCCATATACCGTCCCAGTCACCGATACATTCCACTTCCTCACTCTTGGCAATTTCCTCCATACAAGAGTACCAAGGATCGATTTCATCCGTTGATGGCAACGGTATCCATGCTACTCCTGCCTTCTCCACATCCGGCTTTAAATATTTTTTCGCCTCGTATTTGTAGTGATCAAGATACATAGTTTCTACCAAAAAGTATCCAAGCACAATAAAACCTAGCGATATAATGGCTAGATTTAAAAAAAGAAGCTTTTTCTTGTAAAACAATCGCTTTCCTATAAAGAAAAGATAACTTGTAAGTTTCATCCCCTAGTCTCCCTGTCATTATTTTATCTGATAAAAGCACCCTTCTTTTTGAGTGCATGTAGCAACCGCCAAGAAAGGTGCTCTATATTACTTATATTTATTTCACTTTTACCAGTAAAAAGCTACAGTCGCTTTTGAGTCCACACCTTTTGTTGCTTCTGTCAACCCATAATGTAACATTTTCATTTTTTTCACATTATCTCTTGATCCATCCCTACCAAAAGAACAATAAGCAGATGTGCCATTATTTGCACCTGATGCTACCCAATGACCTTTTTTACCACTCAGAAAAAAACTTCCATTCATTATACGCGCAACACCATTTACTGTGTCATACTTATTTTTATTTATTTTATATGTTTTTGCAGTGTAACCAACTCCACTTTGTGTAAATTTTTCTTTCGGAGTATCAGACACAGCCCCCGCTGTCATCGCCTGCGCTCCAAACATGGTTCCAACCATGGCAAGAACCAATATGTTTTTCCCTATTTTTCTGAAATGTTTTTTCATTTTTAATCATTCTCCTTTATTATATATTTTTTTATTAAGAATTGCAATCCATGACACATATTATATATATATATATAATATGTCAATATTTTTATTATTTTTTTACATATATATTTTTATTTTCCCACGCATAACCCCTTTCTTAGAGCGCAACACGACACATCAAAAAAAGAGAGGAACCACTGAAAACTCAGTGATTCCTCTCTTTATTTAACTCAAAAGTTTTATCAGATATAGCCATCTGCTTTCAAGTATTTTTTCTTAATATTTTTGATATTGCATACCAGGATAATTCCAACTACCTTATTCTTCTTATTGATAAAGAAGCGGATCTTGTACTTGCCGTAGCCTACCTGGGTGTACTTCTTAGCCTTGTTGGTCTTCACAAGTTTCATGTTGCAGAAGGCATCCTTCTTGCTAACTTTTTTGATTGTCAACTGCTCGCCGTACTTTTTCTTCAAAGTTGAGAGCTTGGTGCCTGTCTTAATTCCGCGGTAAGTATATCTTCTCTTACCGGAACCGTTCTTGAACTGGAAGGTGTAGTAATAACCACCCTTGTTGTCGTAACCCTGCTTCTGACACTGGTAGACGAAATTAATCTTTCTCACCTTCACCTTGCGCTTGCTTCCGTAGTAGGAAACTGTGGTGATGCCGAAGCGGTTAAAATCTTTCTTTCTCATTTTAGGAACGATGGTTACTGCACAGGTAAAGCTTACGCCGTCTACTGCAGCTACCACATTGGTAGTTCCCTTCTTAATTCCCTTTACCACTCCATTTTCATCTACCGTGGCGATAGACTCATCTTCGCTTGTCCAGGTCACAGTAGAAGTGGTTCCTGTAATAGCTAGGCTGTAGGTCTTCTTGGCCATAAGAGTCAAGCTTGTCTTACTCAGGGCAATTTTACTTGTATCAACTGGAGTTGGTGTAGCAGTTGGTGTAGCGGTTGCCACTGCAGTTCCGCTGACAGTAGTTGCCGCTCCAGAAACAGCACTGCTAGTCTCTGCCTGCGCTCTTCCAGTTCCCTCTACAGCTGTTCCCAGCAAAAGGGCGGTGCTCAAAACGAGTGCCAACATTTTATTTTTACAAAACATGAAAAAGTCTCCTTTCAGATTTTCTATCTAGTATATTATACCCAAATTCAACTCAAGTCAAACACAATATTATGCCAATTCTATGGCGCCGGTATACAACTGATAGTATCTACCCTTCATATCCAAGAGTTCCTGATGAGTTCCTCTCTCAATAATCTGCCCCTGCTCCAGGACCATGATACAGTTGGAATTTCGAACTGTGGACAGGCGGTGGGCGATTACAAAGGTAGTTCTATTTTTCATCAAGCGCTCCATACCGTGCTCGATGTGCATCTCCGTTCTGGTGTCGACGGAGCTGGTTGCCTCATCCAAAACCAGGATTGGGGCCTTGGAAAGCGCGGCTCTGGCAATGTTTAGAAGCTGCCTCTGGCCCTGGCTCAGATTGATTCCATCCCCCTCCAAAACAGTATCGTAACCATCCTCTAGTCTCATGATAAAGGAATGGGCGCTGGCGGTTTTGGCTGCCTGCTCCACTTCCTCGTCCGTGGCATCCAGGCGACCGTAGCGAATATTTTCCCTGACGGTTCCGCTAAAGAGGTGGGTATCCTGAAGAACCATGGCAATATTTTCCCTGAGGCTCTCCCTCTTGTAGTCCTTAATGTCCTTGCCATCTATGGTAATGCTTCCCTCCTGAATGTCGTAAAAACGATTGAGGAGGTTGGTAATGGTTGTTTTTCCTGCGCCTGTGGATCCCACAAAGGCCACCTTCTGGCCCGCATGGGCGTAGAGGTTAATGTCCTTGAGAATGGTTTTATCTGGATTGTAGCCAAAGGTCACATCCTTCATAATAACCTCTCCCTTAACATTTTCCATTGGAACGGCCTCCGGAAGGTCTGCTGCCTCAGGATCAGAATCGATTACGGCGAAAACTCGCTCGGCTCCTGCCAGGGCTGAAAAAATGGTATTTACCTGCATGGAAATCTCGTTGATTGGTCGACTGAACTGACGGGAGTAGTTGACAAAAACAGTAAGATTACCCACAGTCAGCTTGCCCAGGAAAACCAGGACAGCTCCCACCGTGGCAGTCAATCCGTAGCAAACCTGACCAATATTGAACATTACAGGTCCCATGATTCCTCCAAAGAACTGGGCCTTAATCTGTTTTTCCCTGAAATCCTGGTTAAGGTCTGTAAACTCTTCTACGGCCTTTTTCTCATGGCAAAAAACTTTGACAACCTTCTGACCTGCCACCGTCTCTTCAATGTAGCCATTTAGGTCACCCAGAGCATTTTGCTGGGAGCGGTAGTACTTAGAGCTTCTCTTGGCAATGCTGCCTCCGGCCTTAATCATAACAGGCACCATTACTATAGTAAGAAGGGCCAACCAAATATTCATATAAATCATGATGGCCATGGTTCCCACAACACTAATGACACCGGAAATCAACTGGATTACTGTGTTGTTCATGAGCTCGCCAATCATATCCACATCGTTGGTGAAACGGCTCATTATATCTCCCGTGCTGTTGGTATCAAAGTAACGAACCGGCATGGACTGCAGGTGGTCAAAAAGATCCTTTCGAATACGAAGGAGGGCTCTCTGGGACACGCCTATCATAATCCTTTGCTGAAGGTAGGTTCCCGCAATTCCCACACCGTAAATGCAGAGCATGATCAGAACTCCCTTGCCCAAATCCAAAACTCCCTGGGCAATGATTTCTCCTCGCGCCGCCTCTGATGCCTTGAGCACCTGGGCAGCAGTCTCTGTCAAGCCATCCACAATCGGAGACAAAATATAGGATCCCGCCAGGGTGCAGGCACTTGCCACCAGCACACAGACAAGGGCGGTAATAACAAATTTAATATCTTTGCCAAGATAGCCGAGCAGGCGCTTTACGGATGCAATCGTGTCCTTTGGCTTAGCGCCTCCTGGCATACCGTGTGGCCCTCTTGGTCCTGGGCCTCCTGGTCCCTTCATTGGTTTTGGACTCATCCTGCCACCTCCTCTTTACTCTTCTGTGAATAGTAAATCTCCTGATAGGTCTCACAATTTTTTAACAATTCCTCGTGTTTTCCCTGACCCACAATCTGTCCCTCATCCATAACAAGGATTCGGTCTGCTCCCTCCACAGAGGAAATTCTCTGGGCGATAATGAGCTTTGTGGTGTCCTTGAGACTTGTGGAAAAACTCTCGCGGATTTTGGCCTCTGTTGCCGTATCCACCGCTGAAGTGGAATCGTCTAAAATCAAAATTTTTGGCTTCTTCAAAAGGGCTCTTGCAATACAAAGTCTCTGCTTCTGGCCACCGGAAACATTGACGCCTCCCTGGCCCAATTCCATGTCGTAACCCTCTGTGAAATCCTTGATAAAAAGGTCCGCCTGAGCCGCATCTGCCGCCGCATAGACCTCCTCAGAGCTGGCATTTTCGTCGCCCCACTTGAGGTTGTCCATAATACTTCCAGAAAAGAGGGTATTTTTTTGCAAAACCATGGCCACACCGTTCCTCAGATTTTCCATGGAGTAATCTCTTACATCCACTCCATCCACCAAAACCTGACCCTCGTCACAGTCATAGAGTCTTGGAATCAACTGAACAAGGGATGTTTTTCCGGAACCTGTGGAACCTATAATTCCCACAACCTCTCCTGGCTCTGCCGTAAAGGATATGTTGGACAAAACATTGTGCTTGTGTTTCTTATAATAACGGAAACCAACATTTTTGAATTCGATTCTTCCTGACTCCACCAACTTGTCCTTCCGGCTGGCATTGTCGTCGTTGAGGTCAATATCTGTATCCAAAACCTGGTTGATTCGTCGAACAGATGCCAGGGCTCGGGATCCCTGAATGAAAATCATGGACATCATCATGAGAGAAATCAGAATCTGCGTAACATAGGTTGTGAAGGCGGTCAAATCTCCTACCGGCATATCTCCCACAATGATCTGCTTTCCACCAAACCATACCACTGCCATAATGGTCAGGTTCATAGCCAGGGTCATAACAGGCATGGTAAAAATCACAACGCGAAGGGCCTTTAAGGTATTGTCCTTCAAATCCTCGCTGGCCTGGTCAAAGGTCTTTTTTTCAAACTTGTCTCGCACAAAGGATTTAACCACGCGCTGGTTGGTTATGTTTTCCTGAATGCGGGAGTTGAGCTTGTCGATTTTGTCCTGCATCACGGTAAATCTTGGCAAGGCCACCTTCATAATTAACAGCAGGGCAATCAAAAGGGCAGGAATCACCACGCAAAATACCATAGCCAACTGGCGGTTCATCATGAAGGCCATAATCATTCCACCAATCATCATGCCTGGTGAGCGAAGGAGCATGCGAAGGGCCATGGCAATCAGGTTCTGTACGTTTGTAATGTCATTGGTCAGTCGGGTAACCAGGGATCCCGTAGAAAATTTCTCGATGTTGGCAAAGGAGAATTTTTGAACTTTTTCAAAAACGTCCTGACGCAGGTCTGCAGAAAAATTCACGGATGCCTTGACGGCAAAGTAGGCTCCCAAAATGCCACCTAACATCATAATCAGAGCTGCCACTAGCATCACAGCTCCCACTCCCAGGATAAATGGGATTCCTCTCGCCTCATATCCGCTCTGTCCTGTTCCATAGTTGATGACGATGGACATGAGCTTTGGCATAATCACATCGCCCACAACTTCTACAATCATAAAAATTGGTCCCAGTATAAAGGCGGATAGATAAGGTTTTATATACTTTTTGTATCTATTCATTTCTCATCTTTTCCTTTCTCTCGTCTGTAAATTTTTGCATATTAGCATAGATGCGAGTTAAATAGCCTTGGAACAAATCCTTCTCTTCCTGGATAAAATCCAGATACATCTGCTGGTAGCGTGTATCGAAAAATTTCTTGTTTCTTTCCACCAGCTTTCTACCCTTGTC
>JAILSA010000032.1 GCA_024697885.1 Eubacterium sp.
ACCATGTCTACCAGAGAGAAAATATTGGATGCGGCATTAACGTTATTTGCAGAGAATGGATACGATGGAACAAGTGTGGAGCAGATTGCAACTGTTGTCGGTATTAAGGCTCCGTCCCTTTATAAACACTATAAGGGTAAAGAGGATATCCTAAATGCGTTGATTGATTCCGCGGAAGCGCGATATGAGGAAATGTTTGGGTCTGAAGGTAGGGCTTGCTCTGTAAGACTTGGCGTATATTAAGGATCCTCTAAATTTAACGCCCCTCCCTTTTCCCAATAATAGTAGGGTCCTCTCTAACTAGGAATAAAAAAACCTACCAGCGAGAGACTCCAAGACGAATGTCTTGTGTCTCGAGTCGGTAGGTTTTTTTTACTTACTTGTGTCTCGAGTCGGCAAGTTTTTTTCCCTACCAGCGGTCGTGATGACCCATTCGTCTGGTATTTTTCTTTGATTTCTTATATCTCTTTCTTCTTGCTCTCTGCTCTCTCTCCGCCATAAGTCTCTGAACTATGTAGAATCCTACTACCAAAACTACCAAAGATAGAATCAGGATCAAAAAGAATTTTTTCCATGGAAATGGCTCCTTGTTGGCGTTTTCCACGGCATCCGTAAACCAGCCAGACATGTCTATGCTGTCATTGAGCTGAAGGATTTTGGACTGCTTATAGTAGATATCCGAGCCCCCAACTTCCTGGCCCTTGTAGGTGTAGCTAATGTGGCCGATGACTTTTTTGCCATTGACCAGGGCTCCGTCTGCCGTCTCCAAAAAGCTGACCTTTTTCTCTGTGTCCGCCAGAGTCACTCCCTTAGGAAGAAGAACGCCTGCGTCCTCATCCACAGATATAGAGCTGGTCTCCTTGGAGAAAAATGGACTGAAGCGGGTGAAAAGGTACTGGCTGTTCACCGTTTCCGTGGCATCATCTTGTATATTGTACCTACTGTACTTTTCAAAGCAGGAATTTAGAAGCTTTGTGGTATCGCTGTACTCGTTGTTTTTCATCCATGGGGCGTCAGACCTCATGACAACGGACACCAATGTCATACCGTTTTTCTTGGCATATGTTACCAGGGTGTAGCGACACTTGGATGTATATCCCGTCTTACCTCCCACGCAGTATTCGTAAACATACTGTGGATAGCTGCCTGCAAGGAGCATGCCGTGGTGGTTGTGGAGGTAGTGACCAGTCTTACACTTGTTGGTCTTACCAATTACATATCGCTTGGTTCCTGTAATCTTGGCAAAGGTTGGATTGTTGTAAGCCGCTCTGGCAATCAAGCCCATGTCGTGAGCTGTGGTGTAGTGATTTTTCAACCAGAGACCGTTGGTGTTGGCAAAATGTGTGCCGGTACATCCAAGTTCCTTGGCTCTGGCATTCATCATTTCCACAAATTTATCAGTGGACCCTGCAATGTGCTCTGCCACACCGTTGCAGGCCTCGTTGGCGGACATAAGGAGGATGGCATAAAGACTTTCCTCCATAGTCAGCTTCTCTCCCTCCACAATTCCAATGTTGGAGGCCCCGCTCTCGAGCTGGAGAGACTGACTAGAATATGTAACAACCTCTTCTAGAGAAGAATTTTCAATGGCAAGCATGGCTGTCATTACCTTGGTGATACTGGCTGGATATTCCTTCTTGTCCATATTTTTCTCATAGAGAATAGTGCCGGACTGAACATCCATAACAATGGCCGAATCCGCTGACAAAGTCATGGCCTTAGTCTGAACTGAAGTTCTAAGAATTGTTGCAATTCCAAGAATTAGAGTCAACATGTATAAATAATTTTTCAGAGACTTCATGTTTACCTCCATTTAATCTAATGTAAAAATTCTCTCACAGTTACTAATACTAACATAAATACTCTCTTTGTTGCAACAGATTTCCTTTATTATTCAACAATTTGTTTCTTTTTTTAGAGTGTCAAAAAATTGCCTAATTTCGTTGTTTTTGCCCTTCTTTGCCGTAGAAAAATGTAGAATAAACCCCAGTAGAGTGTAGAGAAAAGCGTAGGATTTTGTAGACACAACCGTAGTGGGACGTAGCGTTTTTCTATAGAATTAGCCGAGTCCTATGTAGCGGGAACCGTAGTCTTATGTAGAGAGGACCGTAGTGAGATGTAGCCTGTAATTCTACTTCTGATTACGGTTTCCTCTACATTTTTCTACGCTTATCCCTACATTTTCTTCCGGTTTGGCTACATTTTTCTACGCTAAATACCTGCCAGGCCTAACTTTTTCCCCAGCTCCCCCAGGGATTAGCGTAGGATTTTGTAGACCATTTTGCTATTTAGCGTAGTAATATGTAGAAGGTGATAGGGGTTTAGCGTAGGATTTTGTAGATGGCCTTTGGGTTTACAGTAGTAGAATGTAGAAAAATGGCTATTTAGCGTGGAAAATGTAGATTTTTCTCTCCCAAGTCTTGACTTTAGGCCTGAAATTTCGGATAATATTTAGCGTAGCGTTTGTAGAAGCATGGTCTACATTTTGACCGTTAAAGGGGTTTTACATTTGATCGAGAAAAGAATGAAATTATAGAAAATAACAGATATCCCAAGAGCAACTTCTTGATATCTGCCAAATACGCATCCTCCTTATTGGAGAACAAAATCACGGCCATCAGTCTGGCCAAAATCCAAAAGCAGGAGTATACAGAGGATGAGAACGGCCGCATGGTCTGCTCCATGACCGGGGCCGAGCTCCGCCACCTCCTTCACGCCAACAAGGGCTCCTTCTATTCACAGCTTGAGCCCGTGGCCATTAACATGACCTCCCGCAGCATAGGATTTAGCGATCCCAGCCGCAACGGGGGCGAGTTCGAGTACATCTCCGTCATCGACAAGGCCAAATACAAGGACGGAGTTTTTTCCGTATATTTTAATCCGGACCTCAGGTATTACATCTCCGAGCTGGAGAAAAATTTTACCATTTTTGAGTTGCCTATTATGCTGAATTTTAAGAACGGCTACAGCTTCCGTCTCTATGAGCTTTTGTCCAGCCGGGCCTATTCAAGCAAGTACGAGAAAAATCAGACGGGAACCTACAAGATTACCTTTAACCTGTCGGAACTCAAACTCAGCATGGGTGTAGTTAATGCGGAACTCGACGCAGTCCGCCGGGAGCTCAACACCAAGAAGGTGCCGGATTACGACAAGGCAGTGGCCCAGTCTCCGGAGAAAAAGTTTGAAAAATGGTACGAATTCCGCCGCTGCGTCCTCAATGTGGCCACAGAGGAAATCAATGAGAAGTCCGACATTTACGTAGAATTCAAGCCCCTTCAGGGGGGCGTGGGCAACAAGACCTACGGGGTGGAATTTTATGTCACAAGAAAAAATCAGAGGAAGGAAAAGCAGGACCAAGGCCAGGTTGATCTCACGGAGGACCAAAAGTTCCAGTTCCACATTCAGCTGAACTCTCTTCTCCAGGAATATCAGGTGAATCTCAATGATATCCTTGCTATTTCCCAGGCCTCGGGTTACAATTATGACTTAGTTGCAGAGGCCAAGGCCCAGCTTGACTACGCAGGAGATGTGAAAAATCCTGTGGGCTGGCTCATTAGCTGCATAAAAAAAGGTGGTTACCAGACCACACCAGTGAAAATGGCCAAGAAAAACAGTTTTCACAACTTTGAACAGAGAAAATACTCCAGGGAACAAATGGATGACCTGGAAAAAATACTACTCAACCAAGGGAGGAAATCATGAGATTAAGAAATATTAAGGGGTCCAAGGAATTTATTGATGCCAGCCCCTTTGTCATCCACCAGCCAGAGGAATACAAGGGCCGCTGGTCTGAATTTTTTCAAAATCATAATCCCATCCACATTGAAATAGGCATGGGCAAGGGCCAGTTTATCCACCAATTAGCAAGTCAAAACCCTGACATCAACTACATTGGTATAGAAATGTATTCTAGCGTCCTCTACCGGGCTTTAGAGCGCCGGGCAGAGACTGACTTGGAAAACCTCTTTTTCCTCCGTTTTGACGCCAAAAACCTCATGGACATTTTTGACGAGGGAGAGGTGGACCGGATTTATCTGAATTTTTCCGATCCCTGGCCTAAGGACCGACACGCCAAGCGCCGCCTCACCAGTTCCAACTTCCTGTCCATCTACCATGTGATTTTAAATAAGGAAGGCTTTATCCAGTTTAAGACGGACAACCGGCCTCTCTTTGATTTTTCCGTGGAGTCTGTGGAAGAATCTAAGCTCTGGCACATTGACCAGATTACCTACGACCTCCACAACAGCCACTACCTTGAGGGCAACATAATGACGGAGTACGAAAGTCGTTTTGTAGCCGAGGGAAAACCAATCAACCGTTTTGTAATTTCTAGATAATGCAAAAGAGCTATCGGCTTTGTGTACCGATAGCTCCTTTTTTATTGAATATCTTCTTCTTTAATATTTCTTTCCTTAAATCTCTTTTTCACAAAGAGTTCAATCAGATACATGAAGACAGCCACTGTTGGAACTCCCAAGAACATTCCAATGGCTCCGAAATAAGCCCCTCCCACAATGATAGCAAAAATTACCCAGAGAGGTTTTACTCCTGTGGAATCTCCCAGAATTTTCGGTCCCAGGTAGAGTCCGTCAAACTGCTGCAGAATCAAAATCATAATGGCGAAAATCAAGGTTAGCTTTGGATCGATAAAAAGGTAGATAAAGGCTCCTGGAATGGCGCCGATAATAGGTCCAAAGTATGGAATCATGTTGGTCACACCTACGATTAAGCTCATTAAGAGGGCATATGGCAGCTGGAGGATGGACATGGCAATGAAGCAAAGGATTCCAATAATAAGGGAATCTAAGGCCTTTCCAAAGAGGAAGCCGTTGAAAATGTGATTGCAGTGTCCCAAAACCTCGCAAATATTTTTCGCCTTTTTCTTAGGTGCAAAGGCATAAATAATCCTCTTAAAGGACTGTTTTAACCTGTGTCCGTCAATTACAATATATATAGAAATAACTAATCCCATAAGAATATTGTAGAGGGTGGAAAAAATTGACGAGGAAAACTTATAGACATAAGGCATAATGTTTCCGCTGTTGTTCATAAGTTTGTCTAGGAGATTGTTTTTTACATACTCTATAATGGCTGCCACATCCATAAATGGAACGGAAGCATTAATCTCATCCTCGTGCTTGGTCAGGTAGTTGTATCCATTTTTTACGGAACTGGAAATTTCCTTGGCGCTGTCCTTGAGCTGTGGGAAAATGTATACTACCAAAATTGTCAGGGCACCAATTACTATAATGTAAGCAAAGGTAATGCCGATTACTTTTTTGAGTTTTAATCCCTTGTCCTTTTTGATCTTGTTCAAAAGCATCCGTATGCCATCCGATATTGGCTTAATGAGATAAGCAAAAAAGAAAGCCAAGATAAATGGCATCATAACCTGGCAGAATTTTTCCACTACCCCTATGGTTGTATCTAGGTTAATCAGTGCTACTACGATAAATGTACAAATAAATACAAGGGTGACCACATAGCCTCCATTAGCCAAAAATCCCTTTAAAATATCCCTAATTTTCTCCCTTTTATCCTTCATTTTTTTCCTCCAAAATTTTTTTAAATTTATACTTGCATTTTATAATAATCTGTCGTATAATAGGTCTTGCGTTAACAAATAAGCGCCATTAGCTCAGTTGGTAGAGCACCTGACTCTTAATCAGGGTGTCTGGGGTTCGAGCCCCCAATGGCGTACTCCCGAGTCCTTGTTTGGCAGACCTGCAACTGCTGGGTGAGGGCTTTATTTTTATCTTAAAAAGCCTTTTTATATACATGGGTCTTAAGTTTCAAGACCCATGTATTTTTTTCTCACATATCCTGCTTAGCTTGCTCTAGAGCCTGGGCTTCTTCCTGGGATAGGGTAACATATACCTCTCCGCTTTTAACCTCTTTAATGTAGTTATAACAGCCCTCACTGTTGCTGTGCATAGAGTTGAGGATAAATCCGTCATCATCCTTGGTTAAAAGGGCCAATACGAAGCTTAAGGTGCCTCCAATCTCCTTAAAAGCATCATACTTCACAATACCAATCTTCTGGTAGGTTTTCAGGAGATTTTCGTCAATTCCATTGAGGCGTCCTTCGATGGTCAGAAGCTTGTCGTTAATCTGATCCATATTCTCAAATTTTTTCTTAAAAGCGGACTCCAAAGTTTTGCCATCTGAGTCCTCCATAAATCCCTCATATCTCTTTTTCAAGTTGCTGCACTTTGACAGCAGAACAATACACATAATTAATAGGATGAAAACCAGACCCGCCAGGATAACTACAATCAGATCTGTCTCCAATCCAAAATCTGCAAACTTTATCATCATTTATCCTCCATTCGAACATTTGTTCTTATTTGAAATAAGCAAGTATTTTCTCCAACTCTTCTGGGGAGTAGTACTCGATTTCGATTTTGCCCTTCTGCTCTGTCTTGCGATTGATGCGAACCTTGGTTCCAATTTTTTGCTTAAGCTGCTCTTCCAGATCACGGTAGACAAAATCATTCTTAAGCTCTTTCTTCTTTTTCTCCGGCTTAGGATTATTGACAGACTTAACAAGAGACTCGGTTTCACGAACACTGAGTTTCTCGTCAAAAACCTTCATGGCAATATTGTACTGGGTCTCCCCGTCCTTAAGAGCCAAAAGAGCTCTGGCATGCCCGCTGCTGAGGCTCTCGTTCACCAGCATCTCAGCCACTCTCTCGTCCAATTTCAAAAGTCTCAGAGCATTGGTCACTGCAGTTCTGCTCTTAGAAACCTTCTCTGCCACCTGGTCCTGGGTCAAATCATACTCTTCAATCAAATTCTGGTAGGCCTTGGCCTCCTCTAAAGGATTCAGGTCCTCACGCTGGATATTCTCAATCAGAGCAACTTCCATAATTTCCTGAGGAGAATATTCCTTGATTACAACAGGGACCTCTTTGAGTCCTGCCATTTTGGCAGCTCTCCAACGACGCTCGCCGGCAATAATCTCATAGTAATCCTTTTGCTTTGTTACAACCAAAGGCTGAACAATTCCATGGAGCTTAATGGACTCACTTAATTCCAGAAGAGAATCTTCGTTAAAATTCTTTCTTGGCTGACCCTTGTTTGGCTCCACGTCATTTATGTTTAAAATTGTTTCCCCTGTGCTATTGCTTGGGGCACTTGTTTTTTTCACCTGTTTTTTTGGTTTTTTATCGGAAATCATTCCGTCCAAACCTCTACCTAATGCTTTCGCCATTTATTTTTTCCTTTTCCTTTCAATAACTTCCTTGGCCAACTTCAAATATGCCTTGGCGCCTGCAGACTTTTTATCGTACTGAGTAATCGGCAAACCATGACTAGGAGCTTCCGCCAAACGGACTCCCCTTGGAATAATTGTATTATAAATATTCTGATTTAAGTTATCCCTTACATTTTCAATTACCTGGAGGGATAAATTTGTTCTGGCATCATACATGGTGAAAACTACACCATTAATATACAATCTCTCATTTAAACGTTCTTTTACCAAATCAATTGTATAAATCAACTGTGCCAAACCTTCCAAAGCATAGTATTCGCATTGAATAGGAACTAAAACAGAATCAGCAGTTGTCAAGGCATTAATTGTTAAAGAATTGAGAGAAGGTGGACAATCAATAATAATAAAATCATACTGAAACTTCACATCCTCAATAATATCCCTGAGAAGATAACTTCTATTTTCCATATCAATGGTTTCAATCTCAACAGCTGCCAGGTTTACATTTGCCGGCAAAACATCAAGATTTTCATAAACGTCTCTCTGAACTGCATCCTGAAATCTACACTCTCCCAAAATCATCTGGTAGACAGTGTTTTCTAAATCGTCCTTTTCAACACCTAAACCACTTGACGCGTTTCCCTGTGGATCCATGTCAATAACAAGAACTTTTTGCTTATTTTCTGCAAGTGCCGCAGCCAAGTTGATTGTTGTAGTAGTCTTACCAACTCCGCCTTTCTGGTTTGCAATTGCTATAATTTCTGTCATAAAATTCCTCCTATAAGAACACTCAATATTATATCACGAATACGTGTACTTTGCACTAAAATGTTTCACGTGAAACGTTTTTTGTGTAAGGAATGTTTCATGTGAAACATTCTTTTACCTATAAAGGATTTTTCTTTATCTTGTTTGGTTTTCTCGGATACTTGGAATCAGTCTCTTCCTTCTTTTCAATGCTTAAGAGATATCTTTTACTCTGATCAAATTCCAAAGAAAATTCATATACATTCTGACATGAACAGTGAAGAGTTTCCATAGCACTCTGGGCCCGGTCCATCTCTTCTTCATACTTCCTACTTTTATAGGAAACAAATCTTCCTCCCACCTTTACAAATGGGAGACAATATTCTAGGAGAACAGGAAGGTCGGCCACCGCTCTGGACACTGCAAAATCAAATTGTTCTCTAAATTTTGAATCCTTCCCCACATCTTCTGCTCTTCCGTGGAAAAGTTTTACATTTTCCAAGTTCAATTCCTTGCAGACAATTTCTAGAAAATCTATTCTTTTTCTCAGGGAATCCACAAGTGTAAACTCATAATTGGGAATAAGAATAGCTAGTGGGATTCCTGGAAAACCTGCTCCCGTTCCCAAATCCAAAACTTTCTTTTGTTCCTGACTGACCAAATCTTTACAATTAACAAAAAGTCCACTGTCCAAAAAATGTTTCCAAATTACATCCTGGTATTCTGTTATGGAAGTAAGGTTTATTTTCTGATTCCAGTCTACTAGGAGTTCGTAGTATTTCTGAAATTGTTCCACCTGCTTGTCCGTCAAGGCTATTTGATTTTTTTCAAAAATTTCCCTTATCATTTTATCACCCCTTATAGCCTTCCAGGTAAACGAGCAAAACTGAAATGTCCGATGGAGAAACTCCACTGATTCGTGATGCCTGTCCAATGGACTCTGGTTTTATATCTTTCAACTTTTGAACTGCTTCAATTCTCAGAGAACCAACCTGATCGTAGTCAATGTCCTTAGGAATTTTCTTCTTCTCCAACTTGTGGAACTGTTCTACCTGTTTTTGTTGGCGAGAAATATATCCCTCATACTTGAGATAAATATTTACCTCCTCTTGAATTTCCTGAGAAAGGTCTGGACGGTTTGGATCAATGTCTGCCAAAACCTCGTAAGAAAGTTCTGGTCTCTTAATTAACTCGGCCAAAGAAATTCCACTGTTTAGAGGGGTACTTTTATATAGGGTCAAAAGACTCTGAACTTTTTCTGTATTTCCTACATGAGTATTTTTTACCCTCTCTACCTCTTCCTTAATCAGCTGGTATTTTTTCAAAAAGGCATCATACCTCTCCTGGGAAATAAGTCCCACCTGGTAACCGATTGGAGTCAGTCTCTCATCCGCATTGTCCTGACGAAGAAGAAGTCGGTACTCTGCTCTTGAGGTCATCATTCGATATGGCTCATTGGTTCCCTTTGTTACCAGGTCATCAATCAATACTCCTACATAGCCCTGAGACCGGTCAAGAATAATAGGGTCCAAGCCCTTGAATTTTTGTGCCGCATTTATTCCGGCAATAATTCCCTGAGCAGCTGCCTCCTCATATCCCGAGGAACCATTGGCCTGTCCTGCGCTAAAAAGTCCTGAGATTTTTTTCAACTCCAGAGATGGTTTTAGCTCCAGGGAGTCAATGCAATCGTACTCAATAGCATAGGCGTTTCGAACAATCTTGGCATTTTCCAATCCCGGAACAGAATGATACATTTCTAACTGCACATCCTCAGGAAGGGAAGATGACATGCCTCCCACATACATTTCATTGGTATAATTTCCCTCTGGCTCAATAAAAACCTGGTGGCGATTTTTATCTGCAAAACGAACTACCTTGTCCTCAATGGATGGACAGTATCTTGGTCCCGTTCCCTTGATAAAACCTGAGTAGAGAGGAGAACGGTCCAAGTTGGCATTGATGATTTTGTGAGTTTCCTCGTTGGTATAGGTCAGCCAACATTTCACCTGGTCTCTGGCAATATCCTCTGGAGTGTTGGTAAAGGAAAAAGGTACTAGCTTTTCATCACCGTACTGAGGCTCCATCTTGGAATAGTCAATGGTGGACCCGTCTAGTCGAGCTGGCGTTCCTGTCTTGAAACGGCGAACCTGAATGCCAAGTTCCACCAAAGAGTCTGTTAGGTGGGTGGCAGCCTGGAGTCCATTTGGTCCCGTAGGCACAGAAATCTCTCCTGTAATGCAGCGGGCATTTAAGTAGGTTCCGGTACAGAGAACACAGACCTTACAGGAGTAAATCATTCCTGTGTAGGTTTTGACTCCAGTAATCTTTCCGTCTTCTACCAAAAGGTCAGTGACCTCTCCCTGCTTAATTGTTAAATTTTTAACAGATTCCATAACCTTGCGCATGGACCTGGAATATGCCTGCTTGTCTGCCTGGGCCCGAAGGGAATGAACGGCAGGTCCCTTTGACTTATTCAACATCTTAGATTGAATAAAGGTCCTGTCAATATTTTTTCCCATCTCTCCGCCTAGGGCATCCACCTCTCGAACCAAATGTCCCTTAGAAGTTCCTCCCACATTAGGATTGCATGGCATCATGGCAATGCTGTCCACACTCACTGTAAAAATAAGAGTATTCAAATTTAA
>JAILSA010000055.1 GCA_024697885.1 Eubacterium sp.
GATCCTACAGGCTTTATGGTGGCAGATATTTATGACACAAGGGTCTGCCCCTTGGCCAAGGTTATGAGAAGGGAATTAAAAAAACGTCAGATTGATCATCTCAAGGTTGTATACTCTCAGGAGCAGGCCCTGGTGCCCAAGGGGCAAATCGATCCAGGTGAGATGAGAGAATCCGGCCGGCCCTGTCCCGGAAGTGTGGCCTTTGTGCCATCGGTAGTGGGCCTGATTGTGGCAGGTCAGGTTTTTAAGGACCTGATTCAGTCATAAAAAATTTAATTAAAGGAGAAACGAAAAGTGAGTAACAAAAGTGGTAAAAAAAATAAGCTGATGGATCGCCTGTTGACGATTGTCTTAATCCTGTGCGGAGTGGTAATTTTGGGAATGGTTATAATGATTCCAAAGCAGAAGCACGATGAGGAGGTGGCGGCTAATGCAACACCGACCCCGACTGTGGCCCCAACAGCAACACCTTTTGTGGATCCGGAATATATAGCAACCTATCAGTGCATGATTTCTGAGGGATCAGGAGAGGGCACAGAGGGTGCCAGCAATTTTGTTCTGGAGTTAGATTATCTCAACAAAACCTTTAAGAGACTTCTAAATTCAGACGACAAGACCAGCGATGTGGCCAAGGGAACCTTTAGCCTCAAGGACGGTTATATTGAAACTGTCAGCAGCAAGGGAGCTACCAACAAGCTGGTGAGAGATGGAAAATACCTGGTAACAGAAAACGCCCTTTATGAGGGGGATGTGCCAGAGGGAAAGACCTTTGATTTAACTGCAACCACCAAGAATGAGGATGCAGAGGTTCATATGAAATTCAAGAAAAATGGAATATTCTCTGTACATGTTGTCAGCTATGAGAGCCAGGCGGATGGGTCTGATACCAAGACGGATGACACTGGTAAGTATTACAGAAAGGGGAATTTTATCTACCGAACCAAGAAGGATGGAACGGAACTAATGCCTATTTATATTTATCAGGGAAGACTTTGCACCAACTATTACAAGGCCAAGGATAAGGGTAGCAAGGTAACAGAATAATAAAATTAAGTATGAGAGATGAGGATATTATGTCGAAAGAATTAGAAGAAATTTTAAATCAGATTAAGGGCCAGTTGACGGGAGATAAGGATTATGACCTTAAGTATTTGCAGGCCCAGATCGAATCCTTCCGCGGCCATGAGTTTGGCGGGGAGATTGCCAAGGAGTGCAGCCGCATGATCTACGACAGAATGTCGGAGGAGGAGCGAAACGAGGCCGTGGTCGATATGGGAAAGGACCGGGTAGTGGACCTTCGCATTGACGACGAGCCAGAGGAGGGAGAGGCTATATACTACTCCTTCTACGAGTTCTTTGAAGAGGTTATGGTCAGAGAGTTTATGGAACTTGACAAGCCTGTCAAGAGAACTGAGACCCCACATGCAGACATTGCCATGCAGCAGGGCCTCAACCAGATGATGGAAAAAAATTATGAAGAAGCCAAAAAGTCTTTTGAGGAGGCTATGAAGTGGAATCCGGTAAACACACAAATTAAGCTTTCCTACATGAAATGCCTAGAGGCAGAGGGGGCTTGGGAGGAAATCCACCAGTTGGCTCTGTCAGCCATTAGCTACGCCTTCCGACCAGAGGCAGTGGCGCAGAGCTTTGTCTACCTGGGCAAGTATTTTGAGCAGGCGGGCAAGAACAAGCCGGCGGCAGCAGCCTACTACATCGCCATTAGCTATGTGGAAGAAGAGGCTCAGGCCATGGAAGGCCTCAGACGCATTGGCATGCATTTGAAGGAAAAAGACATTAGGAGAATTGCGGAAAAGTATGGATTTATTCCGGGGGCAAACCCGGCGATTCTATCCCTGGCAACTGGTTTGGGAGAGCAGCTCTTTGGCCAGCAGATGATCGACGGAGCATATTACTGCTACGATATCGTATACGGTCTGACTGGGGACGAGAAAATAAAGGAATTACTAGAAGGTATTAAAAAACTAAATCTATAATTTGGAGAGGGGTGTTTTTATGGAGTATAAGACTATATATGAGGGGGAGCGTCCTATTTCCAGGTTGATTTATGGAACGGGAAACAATCAAATAATGGGAGATGATGTAGGGGCGGCCAAGGATTGCCTGCAGAGGGCCTTGGAGTCTGGCTTTACCACCTTTGACACGGCTTATAGCTATGGAAACGCAGAGATTAATGTGGGTCAGTGGCTGATGACCATAAAGAGTCGAGAGGAAATCACCATCATTGACAAGGGGTGCAACCCGGGGCAAAAGGGCTCTACAGAGTGCATGTCGGCAGATTTGATTGAGAGACAGAACAAGGAGTCCCTAAATCGCCTGCAGACCGATTATGTGGAGTACTATGTTTTGCACAGAGATGACCCAAACTATCCCGTGGGGCCTATAATTGAGGTTTTAAACAAATTAAAAGAAGAGAAAAAAATTCTTCACTTTGGAGTTTCTAATTGGAGCCTGGACCGAATTCGCCAGGCCAATTTCTATGCCAAGGATCACGGCTTAGAGGGCTTTGAGACACTGAGTCCGGCCTACAGTTTGGCCACCTTTGTATCGGATCCCTGGGGAGGAAGTGTCACCATTTCCGGAGAGAATAATAAGGAGTTGAGGGAGGTTTATTTAAAATCCGGACTTCCGATTTTTGCCTATTCTTCTCTGGCCAGGGGATACCTGTCAGGAAAATTTTTCACCGGAGGAAAAAAACCTATTGAAAAATGTCTTTGGTGGGCTCCCATTCAGGAGTACGATTGCCAGGAAAACAGGGACCGCCTACAGCGCCTGGAGACCATGGCCCAGGACAAGGATTTAAGTGTGCCAAGACTGGCTTTGGCATGGCTCCTAAATCAGAGTCCGAACATCTATCCAATCGTCAGTCCATCCTCCTTAAGTCATATGGAGGAGAACATAAAAGCCCTGGATATTCACCTGTCCCAGGAGGAGATGGATTATTTGTTGAAAGGTTGACTTTTTTCTTTTTATTTCACATAGGATATGTTAAAATTATATAAAGGTAACTAGTGATTAAGTGTATTGAGGGAGATGCCTATGTCGGAAGAACAAAGACAGACGCTGGCGGTATTGGATTATTTGACAATGCTTCCGAACCGCAGCGGCTTGTACGATTTTTACTCCAAACTTGAGGACAAGGAATATGTGACCACAATGTTTTTGGACATCGACAACTTCAAAAGGGTAAATGACACCTATGGCCATCAAATGGGGGATGAGCTATTAGTTGCGGTGACGAAGGATCTACAAGAAATTGCCGAGGATGCTTATATTTCTCGAATTGGCGGCGACGAGTTCGTCATGATGTTTCTGGGAAAAAAGAAAAAGAAAGAAATACAGCAGCTGGCAGGTAGAATATGCGAGTCTGTAGAGGAGTTAGCTGTTTCCTCTGAGGTTCGGTCAGTGATTTCACTGAGTGTGGGAGTGCTCTTGAACGAGAAGGCTTCCACTTCCATCGACAACGTTTTGTTGAAAAGTGATTCCGCCATGTATTATGCCAAAAATGGTGGAAAGAACAGGTATATTTTTTATAATCAGATAAAAGAGGAATTGGAGTTTAAACTCCTAGTTGAGAGGGAGATGGTATCGGCTCTCAAAGAGGGTAAGTTTGAATTTTACCTCAAACCGGTAATGAACATTGTTTCATCCAAGATTGTGGGAGCAGAGACCTCCCTGCGATGGAACCGGGACGATGGGGAGATTTGGAATCCAGGAAAGTTTTTGGGTGTCCTGGAGGAAAATGGATTTATTGTGGAACTAGAGCGCTATGTCTTTGAGGAGATTTGTAGACTCAAGAAGGAGTGGCGAGAGAGCGGTAAGGATGCCCTGTCCCACATGAATATCGGCGTCAATATGTCCCGTAGACACCTGTATCGTCAAGGGATGATCAATGAGATCTTGGGACTGATTGACCGCTATGATATTGATCCATCGGAGTTTGTTATTGAAATTTCAGAGATTCAGGGAAGTGATAGAACGGCCCTGATCAAGACGGTAAAGAATTTGAAAAAGGCAGGATTTCGAGTTGCCTTGGATAATTTTGGAATTGGATATTCCTCTCTTTCCCTCTTGAGTCAGGTTCCGGTAGATACCATCAAACTGGATGAGAAGTTTTTGACAGAGGGAGAGGAAAAACAGGCCAGAAATGTTCTGGTAAAGACCCTTTTGAGCATGGCCCGAGGTCTTCACCTCAAAATGGTAGTGGAGGGTGTGACCAACCGGGAACAAGAGAAGTTTTTGACCAGCAATGGCTGTGAGGTGGTCCAGGGAGAGTATTACTCCAAGGCCCTGAAGCGCCAAGAGTTTGAGGAATATTTTGTAGACCACGAAAAGGGAGTTATATCCTGTGTGAGTTATGATTTTAAGGATACTCTCGCAGACCGAGATGGTGAAAACGAGGGTAAAGTCGTTGGAATTGTAAATTTTGTGGATGGAATCACAGAATCCTGTGGAGGTTTGGATTTCCCTGGTGGGGAGCCCATGAAGAACATTGTCCACCTGCCAAAGCATCTTTTGGGAGACCGAGACTTTACGGTTTCCATGTGGGTTAAGCCCCGACGACTTTTGAATTGGACCTCCTGTTTTATAGGTCTTTCTGACGGCGGTTTTGTCAGTATGATGCCTTACACTTGGGAGAGCGTTTCCATGTTCCGATTCAAGGATTATCGGTCTAATGATGGATGGTTTGATGCCTTGGGAACAGATGTGGTAGCCAATGAGTGGCTTCACCTGGTGGGCACCTACAACAACCGCACAGGAACGGTTCGCCTCTATCAAAATGGTAAGCTAGAGGGTTCCGTGGGGGATGTGGTAAGTCTGACAGACCACAAGATGGTTGTGCTGGGAGGAGACTACTATCAGGCTTCTTTTGAAGGTCTTCTCAGTGGAGTCAACATCTACAATTTTGTTATGACAGAGGATGAAGTCAAGAAATTGTATGAGTCCTACGTCAACGACCCAACCTTTAAGGGAAAAAAGAAATAAGAACCATATAATTCCGCTGCGCAAGTGGCGGAATTTTCATGTAAAAAAATTGCGGAGGAAAAGAATGCGAAGAAGTATGAAGACCGACCACATAGGTATAGGAGTCTGTTATTATCCGGAACACTGGCCCAAGACCATGTGGGCAGATGACCTGAAAAAAATGAAGGAATACGGAATAGAGACCATTCGAATTGCAGAATTTGCCTGGTCTATTTTTGAGCCAGAAGAGGGCAAATACGATTTTTCCTTTTTTGATGAATTTATGGAACTTGCCAGGGCAGAGGGGATGCAGGTGATTTTTTCCACCCCAACGGCCACTCCTCCCATTTGGTTGACGGAAAAATATCCAGAATGCCTAAATGCGGACATAGACGGAAATCAGATTTTTCCGGGAACCAGGAGACACTATAATCTTAATTCCAAGGTTTATAGAGATTTTTCTGCCAAAATCACGGAAGAATTGGCAGACCACTATGTGGATCATCCCAATGTGATTGGCTGGCAGCTGGACAATGAGATCAACTGTGAAATGGATCTCTACTATTCCGAGGCGGATCACCAGGCCTTCCGGGAATATATGAAGGAAAAATACAAGACCATAGACAGGCTCAATGAGGCCATGGGAACCTGTTTTTGGAATCAGACCTATACAAGCTTTGCCCAGGTCCATCTGGCTAGAAGGACCAACACCTACGGTCAGACCAATCCCCACATGCAGTTGGAGGAAAAGAGGTTTATAGCCAGGTCCGTGGCCGATTTTTTTGATATTCAGGCAAAGATTATTCGCAGATATCAAAGGGAAAAGGGGGTTAAGGACCAGTTTATCACCACCAATGGACTTTTTCGCCACATAGACTACCAGGGGTTGATGGATGAAACCTTGGATTTTATATCCTATGACAACTATCCAGCCTTTGCCTATGAAAACATCTTGAGGCCGGAGGAAACCAATGGCCTGGAATCGAGAAATGCCTCCCAGGCCCTGACAAGAGCCAGGAGCATCTCGCCGATTTTTGCTGTTATGGAGCAGCAGTCAGGGGCCGGTGGCTGGAACAGCCGCATGATGATGCCAATGCCAAAACCGGGACAAATGAGGCTTTGGACCTTCCAGGCCATTGGTCACGGGGCCGACTTTATCAGCTATTTTCGCTGGAGGACAGCAAGGTTTGGGACGGAGATATATTGGCACGGCCTCCACGACTACGACAATAGGAAAAACCGCCGGGTGGAGGAACTGATTGCCACAGCGAGGGATGTGAGGAAGATTAGCCAGGAGGTTCAGGGCAAGAAATACCAGGCAAAGGTGGCTGTTCTGACGGACTATGCCAATGAGTGGGACGGGGAAAATGACATTTGGCACGGCCCTCTCAGGGAAAAATCTATGGACAGTATTTTTTGCGCCCTCCAAAAGGCCCATATCCCATATGATCTTATTTATATGGAAGAAAACACCAGGCGGGAGGATTTGCAGGACTACCAGGTCTTTCTTTACCCCCATGCCGTAATTTTTACCCAG
>JAILSA010000104.1 GCA_024697885.1 Eubacterium sp.
TGTTTTGACAGATGTCCTTTTAGAGACCCTGTCTATTGTGGCCTACAAGCAGCCCATCACCCGTTTGGAAATCGAAAAAATCCGCGGTGTCTCCTGTAGCCATGCTGTCAACAAGCTAGTGGAATATGGCCTGATTTGTGAGGCCGGTCGTCTAGACGCCCCAGGTCGTCCAATCACCTTTGCCACCACCGAGGAATTTCTCCGTTACTTTGGCATTGAATCCCTGGAGGACTTGCCAATTCTCAACCAGGAAACCATAGAGGACTTCAAGGAAGAAGCAGAGCGAGAGGTAGAGGAAGAATTGCTGGCAGAGTCCCAGGACGAAAAAAATTAAAAAAAACTTTGAAATCCACAGAGGATAGTGCTATACTATCCAAGATATGAACAAACACAATCGTCCTTTTTTGCACAAGGACAAGAAGGAGGCACAAATGGAAGCGTATCTTATACTGGAAGACGGTACAATTTTTACCGGAAAAAGTATTGGTAGTAGCAAGGAAGTTATTAGTGAAATTGTTTTCAACACTTCTATGACTGGCTACCTGGAAGTTTTAACCGATCCAAGTTATGCTGGACAGGCCGTTGTAATGACCTATCCATTGATTGGTAATTATGGAATTTGTCGAGAGGATATGGAAGCCAAGGCTTCTAATACAGATGCTTTTATTGTTCGCGAATTGGCCAGACTTGGCAGCAACTTCCGAAATGAGCAGAGTATTCAGGATTTTCTTCTTGAGCAGGACATTCCTGGTATTGAAGGTATTGATACACGTGCATTGACCAAAATCTTGCGTGAAAAGGGAACTATGAATGGTATGATTACCACTCAGATGCCGGCTGATATGGATGCCGCATTAGCGAAAATTAAAGAATATAAGGTACTGGGTGTAGTTGACAAGGTTACAACAAAGGAGATTGTTAGCTGTAAGCCAGGAGATTTGAACACGGATAGCAACATTCTCATTACTAAGAAGGTTGCTATTCTTGATGTAGGAAGCAAATTCAACATTGCCAGATGCCTCTTAAAGAGAGGCTGTGAGGTCACTATTTTCCCAGCTAGAACCAGTGCGGAGGAAATTTTGGCCATCCATCCAGACGGCATTATGCTGACCAACGGCCCTGGAGATCCTAAGGACTGCCCAGAGGTTATTGAGAATTTGAAAAAATTATACGAGTCGGACATTCCGATTTTTGCCATCTGCCTGGGACACCAGCTCATGGCTCTTGCCACAGGATGTGACACCGAAAAAATGCACTACGGTCACCGAGGTGCCAACCATCCAGTCAAGGATGTGGAGACAGGAAGAGTATATATCTCCTCCCAGAACCACGGATACATGGTAAAAGAGGATTCCATTCCTGAAGATGTGGCAGGGGTAGCCTTTATCAACGTCAACGACAAAACAGTAGAGGGACTAAAGTACAAGAACAAAAAGATCTTTACCGTTCAGTTCCACCCAGAGGCCTGCGCAGGTCCAAAGGATTCCGAAGTTTTGTTTGACCGCTTTATTAAGATGATGGAGGAGAAATAATATGCCAAAGATTGAGGGAATTAAGAAAGTATTAGTAATCGGTTCCGGCCCAATTGTCATTGGACAGGCTGCCGAATTTGACTACGCAGGAACTCAGGCTTGCCGCTCCCTAAAGGAGGAGGGCATGGAGGTTGTTCTCATTAACTCCAACCCAGCCACCATCATGACAGATAAGGATATTGCGGACCGAGTTTACATTGAGCCCCTGACACCAGAAGTGGTAAAAAAATTAATCAAAAAAGAAAAACCAGACAGCGTCCTGCCAACCCTGGGAGGTCAGGCTGCCTTAAATATTGCCATGGAATTGGAGGAGTCCGGTTTCTTGAAGGAGGAAAATGTCCGCCTGATCGGAACCACATCCCTGACCATTAAAAAGGCCGAGGACCGCCTGGAATTCAAGAATACCATGGAAAAAATCCATGAGCCAATTGCTGCCAGCGTAGTAGTTGAGTCAGTGGACCACGCTGTGGAATTTGCCAATGAAATAGGTTATCCTGTGGTAATTCGTCCAGCCTATACCCTGGGTGGATCCGGCGGTGGAATTGCCCACAACCAGCAGGAATTAGAAGATATTTGTTCCAACGGACTTCGCCTCAGTCGTGTGGGCCAGTGCCTGATTGAGCGCTGCATCGCAGGTTGGAAGGAAATTGAGTACGAGGTAATGCGAGATTCCAAGGGAAACTGTATTACTGTATGTAACATGGAAAATCTGGACCCGGTAGGAGTCCACACCGGAGATAGTATTGTAGTTGCTCCATCCCAGACCTTGGGAGACAAGGAGTACCAGATGCTTCGTTCCTCCGCCCTCAATATCATTACTGAGTTAAATATTACCGGTGGATGTAATGTGCAGTTTGCCCTCCACCCAGAGAGTTTTGAGTACTGTGTCATCGAGGTAAACCCTCGTGTAAGCCGTTCTTCCGCCCTGGCTTCTAAGGCCACAGGTTATCCAATTGCCAAGGTGGCAGCAAAAATCGCTCTGGGATATACCCTAGATGAGATTCCAAATGCCATTACAGGTAAGACCTTTGCCAGCTTTGAGCCAACCTTGGATTACTGTGTAGTCAAGATTCCAAGACTGCCATTTGACAAATTTATTAAGGCCAAGAGAACCCTTACCACACAGATGAAGGCTACCGGTGAGGTAATGAGTATCTGTGACAACTTCGAGGGTGCCCTTATGAAGGCCCTTCGCTCCTTAGAGCAGCACTATGACAGCTTGGACACAGGCAGATACACCAGCCGTTCCAAAGAAGAGCTTCTTGAGCGAGTTGCCATTGTAGATGACCGCCGTATTTTCGTAATTGCCGAGTTAATCCGCAAGGGAGCAAGTTACGATGAAATCCATGAAATCACCAAGATTGACAAGTGGTTTATTGATAAAATTGCCCACTTGGTAGAAGTGGAGCAAGAGTTGAAAAAAGGCCAGCTCAACAAGGAACTTTTGCTTG
Organism: Eubacterium sp.; assembly: GCA_024697885.1. Lineage (GTDB taxonomy): Bacteria > Bacillota > Clostridia > Lachnospirales > Lachnospiraceae > Eubacterium_F. Next base: position 2,984 of record JAILSA010000104.1, read on the forward strand.
AGGCCAAGAGATTGGAGTTCCCAGATGCTGTAATCGCCCGTTATGTGGGAATGGAGGAGAAGGAAGTTCGCAACCTCCGCCTGAAAAATGGTATTGTAGCCGGATTCAAAATGGTAGATACCTGTGCAGCTGAGTTTGAGGCCTCCACCCCTTACTATTATTCTGTCTTCGGAAGCCAGTCCGAGGTAACAGAAAATCACCACAAGAAAAAGATCCTGATTCTTGGTTCCGGTCCAATCCGCATCGGCCAGGGAATCGAGTTCGATTTCTGTTCTGTACACTCGGCCTGGTCCCTGGAAAAAAGTGGTTTTGAGACCATTATTGTCAACAACAACCCAGAGACCGTTTCCACTGACTTCGATGTGGCCAACAAGCTCTACTTTGAGCCACTGACACCAGAGGATGTGGAAAATATTGTAGATATAGAGAAGCCAGACGGAGCAGTTGTTCAGTTTGGTGGACAGACGGCCATTAAGCTGACTGAGGCCCTCTTGAATATGGGTGTAAAAATCCTTGGAACCAGCGCAGAGAATGTAGATGCAGCGGAGGACCGTGAGCTCTTTGATGAGATTTTGGAGGAGTGCGGTATTCCTAGACCATCAGGACAGACTGTCTTTACCACAGAAGAGGCCTTGGCGGCAGCCAATGAGTTGGGTTACCCAGTCCTGGTTCGCCCTTCCTATGTACTGGGAGGCCAGGGTATGCAAATTGCCATTAACGACGATGATATCCGTGAGTTTATGGCGGTGATTAACCGCCATGTTCAGGAGCATCCAATTTTGGTGGACAAATACCTTATGGGTAAAGAGGTTGAGGTTGACGCTGTCTGCGACGGCGAGGACATTTTGATTCCTGGTATCATGGAGCACGTAGAGCGTGCCGGAATCCACTCTGGAGACTCTATTTCCGTATATCCAGCCATGAGCATTAAGGAGAGCGTACAGGAGGTTTTGGTGGACTACACAGCCAAACTTGCCAAGAGTCTCCATGTCATCGGTCTGATCAATATCCAGTTCATTGTCTACAATGACGATGTCTATGTAATTGAGGTAAACCCACGTTCTTCTAGAACTGTGCCATATATCAGCAAGGTAACAGGAATTCCAATTGTAAAATTGGCTTCCCGTGTGATTTTAGGCGAAAAAATCAAGGATATGGGCTATGAGCCAGGCCTGGCTAGAAAGTCCGACTACATCGCAATTAAGATGCCAGTATTCTCCTTTGAAAAACTTCGCGGCGCCGAGATTAGCCTTGGACCTGAGATGAAGTCCACAGGAGAG
>JAILSA010000112.1 GCA_024697885.1 Eubacterium sp.
TCTTCCCCTTGCCTTCTTAGTGGAGGCGGGACTGGCAGGGAAAATCGCCTATCTTATGGTGGCGGTGGCCATTACCTGCCTTCTCTCTTTGGGAGGCCCTATTTCCTATCCTCTCAAGAAGGTAAAGGAGTGGTGTTTCCTAAAATGAAAAAAAAGTTGCTGATTAAAATATTTACAAATCATGAAAAATTTGCGATAATATAAAGAGTTATGCTAATCCTAAGGAGGCCCATGATTTGAAATGGAAAAGAAGAGGCGTAGGTTTAAATAAAATTTTGCGTCCAATAACAGTTTTACTATTATTAATATTTATTCATATTGTTCTAAATTTTGAGGGCTTGACCTACCTGACCAATCAGGATTCCTATGTTTTGGTGGTGGCCAACGTCAAGGCTATGACCACAGACGACTATTTGCTCCTAATTCCTATGCAGGATTTGGAATACAATTTTGCCGGCAAGTCCTACAATGAGAAAAAATTCTTTGTAATTCAAAAGACCTTTGGATTGTCTGGGGAAGCGGGTGACATGATGGATCTCTATGTCAACAAAAACGCTCCAAACTATCCAATTTATAAGGTGAATTATTTTAAAAATCCCATTAATTATTTGATTATGCTCTTCGAAATTATCAGCGCCATGGTGATTTTTAGACGAATCCGTGACCGCTACCGCACCAACAAGATTCAGAAGCTGGTGAAGAGGGAAGAGGATGCCAAGAAAAAGGAAGAAGAAGAAGAGAATCGTCGACTCCAGGAGGAGAAAGAACTGGAGGAGAGACTAAGTGACATGGAAGAGTTTGAAGAGGTGGACGAGTTAGAGGATGCCAGTGTCAAAAAGGCCCTGGAAATCGCTGCAGACCTGCCAGAGTTTAAAGTCCCATTAGAATTTGATGATGATTTAGGGAAAGGAGGGGACGGACTTGAGTAAAGAAGAAAAGGTAGAAGATTATTTAAAGAAGCCTAAGAAAAAATGGTCAGAGAGAGATCTTTTGAGCAAGATTCTATACATTTTGTCCCTGCCATTCCGCGCAATTTATGGAATTTTGGCCTTTATTGTCAAATTCTTTGGAGTTATTCTCAATGTGATTTTGATTGTTGTAATAGCTCTTGGAATTGTGGGTGGAATCATTTTTGCCAAGTACAAGCCAATGTACGAGGAGGCCTGTGAGCAGGCTTATGAAAAACTGTCCAACTTAAATGAGAACGATTTTCACATGCTCTCTAACACCAAGATTTACGATAACAAGGGAAAGAAAATCGGAGAAATCGACAGTGGTTCCTATGTTTATGTAGATATTAATAATATTTCTCCTTATGTGCAAAAGGGTTACATCGCAGAGGAGGACAAGAAGTTTATGGAGCACGGAGGCGTTAACCTTCAGTCCATTACCCGTGCGGCCCTGTCCATCTACAGCCACGATGGAGAGATTACCCAGGGTGGTTCCACCATTACCCAGCAGGTAATTAAGAACAACCTTTTGAGTCAGGAGCAGACCTACAGCCGTAAGCTGACAGAGGTTCTTTTGGCACCATCCCTTGAGGCCAAGTTTAGCAAGGCGGAGATTATGGAATTTTACTGTAACTCCAACTTCTACGGTAACCGCTGTTATGGAATTGAGACGGCAAGTAAGTTCTACTTTGGATGCTCTGCCAAGGATCTGACCCTGGCCCAGGCAGCTATGCTGTGCGGCGTTTCAAATAGTCCAAATGCCTATAACCCAATTGCCAGCATGGAGCTTGCCACCACAAGAAAAGAGCAGGTATTAGACGAAATGCTTGCCCAGGATTTTATTACCAAGAAACAGTACAAAAAAGCTATGAAAGAGGAGATCAAGGTAGTAGGTCTTGACAAGACTACCTCCTCCGAGAATTATATGATGAGCTATGCCATAGACTGTGCTACCCTGCAGCTCATGGCAGACGAGGGATTTGAGTTCCAGTATACTTTCTCAGATGCCAAGACACAAAAGGCATATAAGAAAAAATACCAGCAGGCCTACAGCGCCAAATCCTCAGAGATTCGCGCCGGTGGTTACAAGATTTACACTTCTCTGAACAGAAATATTCAGAAGAAGCTTCAGGAGTCTGTATCCGGAAGTCTTGCATCCTTTACAGAGAAGGACAAAAAGACCAAGAAGTATGCCCTTCAGAGTGCGGCTATGTGTATTAACAACCAGACCCAGTACGTTGTGGCAGTAGTAGGTGGTCGAGGCAAAAATGACCCTTACAACCGAGCATTTTTGTCCACCCGTCAGCCTGGTTCCTCTATTAAACCTCTCTTGGATTATGCGCCAGCTATTGACAATGGAGTAATCAATGGCTCCTCTGTCATTACAGACAAAAAGGTTTACTGGGATGACAAAAACACCAACAGCTACAGCCCATCCAACAGTGGCGGTGGCTACCGGGGAAATGTAAGTGTCCGTGAGGCCCTGGCTCGAAGTTTGAATACTGTAGCCTTCCAGATTTACAAGAACGTGGGTGCAGAGACGGCCCTCAGCTATTTGGATAAGATGAAATTCTCATCCCTGTCCTATGCAGACAACACAGCACCAGCGGTTTCCCTGGGAGGATTTACCAATGGTGTATCCATTAATAATATGTGCCGTGGTTATGCAACCCTTGCCAACGACGGTCAGATGAGTTCAAGAACCTGTCTGGTAAAAATTGACCACGAGACAGAGGGCACCCTTTATGAGGCTCCAGATGTGGAGGATTCCACCACAGAGGTTTACTCCTCTGACACAGCCTTCATTATGCAGGATATGTTGCAGGGACCTATGAATGAGAGCTATGGAACCGCCCATTCCGCATACAACAGCAGTCAGATTTATGCCGGTAAAACAGGTACCACAAACAGCAACAAGGATGCCTGGTTCTGTGGATTTAGTGATTACTATACCACGGCAGTCTGGATTGGCTATGATACGCCGAGAACCATGCCGGGTATGTACGGTGGA
>JAILSA010000153.1 GCA_024697885.1 Eubacterium sp.
CTCCACCGAGGCGTAGAAGGACTTGAGGTCAATGGCCGCATAGATTCTTTCCTTGTCCAAAAGACTCATCCCTTTCCAATTTCCCTATCCCAGGGCCACATCTAAAACCATCATCAGGGCAAAACCTATGGCACAACCTACGGTGCCAATATTGGTGTGCTCTCCCGCCTGGGACTCTGGAATCAATTCCTCTACCACCACATAGATCATAGCTCCCGCTGCAAAGGAGAGAAAATATGGCAAAACCGGAGATATTAATCCGGCAATCAAAATCGTAATCAGGCCTCCCACAGGCTCCACGGCACCCGACAGGGTTCCCAGGCAAAAGGCCTTTTTCTTGCTGACTCCCTCACTGCACAGGGGCATGGAGACAATGGCTCCCTCTGGGAAGTTCTGAATAGCAATACCCACTGCCAGGGCAATGGCACTAGTCAGGGAAATTCCGCTGCCGCTAATTCCCGCAGCCGCCAGGGCCACACCTACAGACATACCCTCAGGAATGTTGTGGAGGGTCACTGCAAAAACCATCATCGTGGTCTTTTTTAACTTTCCACTGAGTTTTTGTGGTCCCTCTGGTTTCTGGCTCTCCAGATGAAGGTGGGGAGTAACAGTATCCAAAAGAAGGAGGAAAAATACTCCCAACATAAAACCAACTACCGCAGGCACCCAGGGAATTCCTCCCTGACTCTCCGCCATGTCAATTGACGGAATAAGCAGGGACCAGACAGAGGCAGCAATCATAACCCCCGCTGCAAATCCCAACAAAAGTTTCTCAAGTTTTTCTCCTAGGCCATCTTTCATGAGAAAGACCATGGCAGCTCCCAGGGTCGTTCCCAAAAAAGGGATGGCAAGTACTAAAAATGTTGTCATAATAAATCTCTTTTCTAATTTCTATTTACATATTTCTTCATAGGTCACAGGAATTACCTTTTGCAAGTCCTCTAAGGCCACCTTAACCTGGCAGCCAATTTTTCCTGCGCTAAAATATATTTCTTCAAAATCCTTGGCACCCTCATGGATACAGGTAGGAAAAAGTTTCTTCATGCCAATGGGGGAACAGCCGCCGTGAACGTAGCCTGTCAGGGGCAAAAGCTCCTTTTGCTTGATCATTTCAATGGATTTTTCCCCCACGGCTTTGGCCGCTTTTTTCAAATCCAACTCCTCCCCCACTGGGATTACAAAGACATAGTGGTCCCTGCTTTTTCCCACTGTCACCAGGGTCTTAAAGGCCTGGGCAGGATTTTCTCCCAACCGGTCTGCAATCTCTAGGCCAGTCAAATCCTCGGCCCCCTCCAGGGAAAACTTTTGGTAGGAAATTTTTTTCTGTTCCAAAAGTCTCATTACATTGGTCTTATCTTCCTTTTTTGCCATTTTAGGCCTCCCCCTTGAGATTGACATCCAACTGGTTAAATGGAATCTCAATATGATTTTCATCGAAGGCATACTTGATTTCCTCTAGCATTTTCCACCGGGTGGTCCAGTAGTCCTCTGTGCTGACCCAGACATGAACTGCCATGGTCACAGAGCTTTCATCTAAACCTGCCACAACAAGGTCTATCTGCTCTCCCTCCAGGAGATTTTCCTGCCTGTCCACCACCTGCTTTAGAACCTGGCGAACTCTCTTAATGTCCTCCGAATAGCTGATTCCCACATTGATGTCAATGCGTCGTCTTCCCGCCTTGGTCACGTTGATTACATTGGAATCCGCCAACTGTCCATTTGGCAAAATAGCAGTTCTGTGATCAATGGTATGAAGGGTGGTATAGACCACATCGATTCTGGCCACAGTTCCCTCCATGTCCCCCACTACAATGTAGTCGTTGACGGTAAAGGGTTTCATGAGCATAATGAGAACTCCTCCGGCAAAGTTTGCCAGACTGCCCTGGAGCGCCAGGCCCACAGCCAAACCGGCGGAACCCACAATGGCCACAATAGAACTGGTGGCAAATCCCAAAATCTGGGTGATAACAAGGACCAAAAGGATGTACATAACCACCTTGCAGACTGAGCCCACAAAGGAAATAACCCCCGGGTCAGCCCCCTTCTTTTCCATGCCCTTTTTCAAAATATTTACAATAACCTTAACTAATTTTTTTCCAATAATCCAGACTAAAAGAGCCTCTACAATGGCAATAAGCCAGTCTAGACCGTTGGGAATCAATCCCGATACATAATCTGTCAAAACATTAATAATATCCATGTTCTTTCCCTTCTTCTCA
>JAILSA010000158.1 GCA_024697885.1 Eubacterium sp.
TGTCTTACCTGTAACACAAGGGCTCTCGGGCCCGGAAAGGGTATTCGATCAATAATAAGGAAAGGAGGAGGAAATCAATCTTAAAAAAATCAAAACATTACAAATTATTTTGTAGGTGGGAGATTTCTAAAAGCGCACACAGAATGCCCTTTCCCGGTTCGAGGGGAAAGGCAAGTATTACAGTGGAGGCGGCCCTGGTCCTGCCCCTCTTTATCTTTGCCATGTGTCTGATTGCCTACATGGGACTTCTTATGACCTATGAGTCAAGGGTTACCTGGGCCATGACCCGGGCGGCCAGGGAGGCCTCGGCGGCCTACGGGGCCAAGGAGTCCAAGGTTTTTGAGTCCTTAGTTTACTACCAGGGGCTGGTGACGGCCTATACCAGCGGGACCCCGGTCTTAGTCTCCCTCTTGTCCTCGGACATTATGGAGGAAAATGAGGAGATTGACCTGGTAGGGGACTACGGGGTAAAGCTTCCCTTTCGGGTGATTAAAACACCGCTTCTCACCTTCCGGGTCAGGGTCCACACCCGGGCCTTTGTGGGGGTGGATTCCAGAGAAAAATCCAAGGAGGACGGCCAGGAAATTGTATATGTCACGGAACACGGCAGGGTCTACCACAGGGACTTAGACTGTACCTACCTGACTCTCAGCCTGTCCCAGGTGGTTTATGGAGACTTGGAGGCCCTGAGAAATGCCGGAGGCGGAATTTATAAGGAGTGTGAGCGCTGCTGCAAAAACAGGTCCTTTTCTCCGGAGACCAAGGTCTGGATCACCAATTACGGGGACCGTTTTCATACCAGCAACGCCTGCAAGAGCCTAAAGAGGTCTATTCGAAAGATTCACCTGAGGGAGGTGGGGTCCCGGGTGGCCTGTAGCAAATGTGGAGGTAAAAAATGATTTTTTGTCAAATAGCCAGTGGACTCTATTTACTTGTGATGTCCTGGATTGATTTAAAAAAGAAGGAAATTCCCCTGGCCCCTGGCCTGATCCTTATTTTCCTTTTGGGGGCCTTGGCCATTTTTTCTGGCCGGGGACCGGTGGATCTTTTGACGGGAGTAAGTCTGGGGGCAGGTCTGTGGCTTTTGTCCAAGCTGACAGCAGGGGCCCTGGGAGAGGGGGATGCCCTGATCTTTGTCCTTACGGGGATAACCTTATCCTTTTGGGAAAATCTTGAGATTTTTATTTTGGCCCTGTTTTTGTCTGCCCTGGTGAGCCTGGGACTTTTTGTGGGAAAAAGGGTGGGGCGCAAGTACCGCCTGGCCTTTCTTCCCTTTGTGACCCTGGCCTATTTCGCAGGCCTGGCTCTGGACTGGGGAGGTGGACTATGAAGTGGGTGAGGGCTTCTTTTACCCTGGAGGCCACTTTTGTGGTGTCCATTTGTGTCTGGGTCTTGGTGGCCCTTTGCTATTGTGGCCTCTATATCCACGACCAGGCTATTTTGGAGTCGGAGACCAATGCCTGTCTGGCCAGGGCCATTCGGTCTGACAAGTTAGAGGCCTCGGGGGAGATTCGCCGGGGCCTGGAGGGAAAACTTCTTTTGACAGAGGTGAAAAAGGTGGAGGTCAAAGATTTTTTGGTCTATCAGAGGGCCCAGGTGACCTATGACCTAAACCTTTCTTTTCCCCTTTTGAGGAAAATTTTTCTGGGAAAAAAGACCCAGGGAAGCTATGAGGTTTTCCGAGAATCTATAAATGCAGCCAAGCTGCGATGGGATGGGAGTTGAAGGAAGATGGAAGAAATTGTGAGAGAGGGGCAGGTGGACTACCTCAAAATAGACGGGGGCTCGGAGGAAGACGGCTTTTGGGAGGGCCTGGTTCAGCGCAAGAAAATTCCGGGGGTTTTGCCCATGGAAATCCGTCGTGTGGACGGGGAAAAGGAGTACTGGTTTTGCCTGACAGGCCGGATTTGCCTCTGGGACTACCTTGAGGAGGAGGGGGTGACTCAGACCTTGATCTGGGACCTTTTCGGCCAGCTGGACCGACTTTTGGGGGACATAAACGCCTTTCTTTTGGAGGAGACCTGGCTCTGCCTGCGGCCGGAGATTGTGTTTTTTAACCGTTTAGAGGGCCGCTGGGAGTTTGTTTTGAGGAAGGGCCAGGAGGAGGAAGTGGCCAGGGGCCTGCAGAGGTTAGTGGAATGCTTTTTGGAAAAAATAGACCCCAGGGACCAGACCCTTAGCGCCCTCCTCTACCAGCTTCACGCCAGAACCATGGAGGCCAGGGTGAGGCCAGGAGACCTTTTGCTTATGGACCAGGTAAGGGAGACCAAAAAAGAGGAGAAAAAAGCCAGGGACTCCTTTCCCACCCCGCCAAAGCCAAAGCTTGCCTCCTATGTGCCTGAGAGTCAGGGGCCTGCCTGGCTTCCCCTCTTGGTGGTGGTGGCGGGGCTTTTTTCCTTTTTCTTCCTGTGGAAACAGGGGATTTTTATAGATGCAGTGACAGGTGATTTGAAAATGACCCACCTGGCCCTGGTACTTGTCTTTATTTTCCTGGTATCAGGTGTGGGTGTGGCAAAGCTCCTGCCCAAAAAGGAAAAATCCCAAATTATATACCGGGAAGAGGATGAGGAAAAAAAGATTTTTGTCTGCCTGGTGCCTAGACAGACTGGTGGAAGTTTGATTTATTGCAGGGAATTTCCCCACTGTCTATGGGACAAACTCAAACTAGAGCGTGATGGTCCCTATGTCTACATTATCAATCAGGAGGCCCCGGAGGAGGTCTTTAAAAATAACCGCCTGCTCATTCCCTGGCAGAGAGAGCGCCTAGAAGATGGGGATGAGTTAAGTCGGGCCGGAGAATCTTACGTGGTGGAGTTGTCCTGATCTGGAAATTTCATCTGCTGAATAAAGCGGTCCTTAAATATTTTGTGGTGGCCTAGGGGGACGAAGTGGAAGTTTGGCAGGTGGTCTAGGCTGGCCTGGCCACAGGCTAGGCGAAAGAGGCCAAGGAGGCAGGTGTTTCCAAGGGCTGTGACCTTTGAGGCGGGAATCTGGCTCAAAAGTCCCAGGGTTTGGCAGTCTTTAGGGTCTAGGAAAAATCCAAAACCTCCTCCAATCAGGGCCTGGTCTAAGTCCTCAAGGTCCAGCTTTGCCACTTCTGCCATAGTGTCGATGCCGGCGGCTATGGCAGCCTTGGCCAGTTGGATCTGCCTCAGGTCCTGGGCCTGGAAGTAAAGAGGCTTTCCATCCTTTGCTGACCGGCCTAAAAGGATGCCGTTCTCAGGAAATTTGGAAGTGAAAATTCCCTGGGAATCCAGGTAGCCCCGGCGAATGAGTTCTGCGGAGACAGACAGGGCTCCCGACCCGCA
>JAILSA010000166.1 GCA_024697885.1 Eubacterium sp.
TATCATAATCAAAATCATAAGGAGCTGGGTCTTGTCCAAAATAGCCCCCTCAGAATCGGCCACCTGTCTCACGGCGGAGGCCACGGAGTCGGAGATCACCTCCTGGATCTGGTAGCAGACCGTGCTGACATAGGCCGTACAATACCAGAGTTCCCTCTGGGCGTTGGTGAGGGAATCCGGATCTTTGGCCGCCCGAATGGCCAGCTCGTTGTCCGGCGTAGTCAGGGCGCTGACCTCAATGCTATCCACCGACCCGTCAAGTCCTGCCAGGGCCTGGACCTGTTCTAAGTCCAGATAAATCTGGTCATCCTCTTCATCTCCCGCCTCGTAGATTCCCACAATCTGAAAGTCTCCTTGGGCCTTACTTCCCTTGAGGGAGATTTTATCTCCCACCTGGTAGCCCCTGGCGGCGGCCAGATTTTTGCCCACCATGGCAACTCTGGCCTCTCCGTCCTTGGCCTCGTCAATCCACCGGCCCTTCACGGACCACCAGGTCCTAAGGGCTTGGATTCCGTCTTTTTCCCTGCCTCCACTGTCACTGACAACTTCGTGGTTGAACCAGGTTCCCACAGCCTTAACCTTACTGTCCTCCCCCAGGTCCACTTCCGTCTCCAAAAAAGGGGAAAAATCCACAATGTTAAAGGCCCAGAAAATATTTTTTATCTGGGGCAGTTCCTCCTCCCTGAGGTAGGACTTGGCACTGCCATTTTCCACGTCGTAGAGGTTGTCCACAATAGAAGCGGATTTTGGCATTACCTTAATGTTGGCTCCATAGGTTTTCAGCTCCTGATTGACCTTGTCACCCACATCTAAAACCACACTGATCATGGCAGTGGCCAAAGAGGCCCCCAGAGCTATGGTCAAGGCGATCATTATCATTTTTTTCCATTGGCGAAACAGAGTTCCGCGCACCATTCTGCCAAACATAACTTCCTCCTAGTCAAATTCTTTCTCATATTCCAAAAGGCCCTCCACAGGCACTACAATGTTGCCATCTACAATGCTCCAGTCAATGACAATGGGGTTGCAGCCCCCCTTAAAGCCTATGGTGTTAATATTCATTACTACATCACAGAGGTTACAGACCACCTGGTCCCCTCTCTGATAGTAGCCGGTCTGACCGCAGATTTCACAGGCATCCAGACCCACACCATAGGAGGAGGAATTTGGCTTCTGAATTACAATAAAACGAATTTCCACATCATTTTCTGTCTTGTAGGCAAATCTATGTAAATTGCCGTCACTGACTCGGTCCAGCGGGACATATACATTTCCATTTTCAACTGTTGACTCCTCGATTGGAGAGAGCTCAACCTCCTGGCTGTCAATGGACACACCGACAGTCAAAATCAAAACTGAAGCCACGGTACAGGTGATCATAGTCACTGCCCAGCGCCTTCTTCTCCTCCACTTGGCTATGATTTTTCTCCTCTGAGCCGGATTGCTGTAGGGCTCTTTTTCTCGGAAACTTCTGGCCAAAATAATTATGGCAACCAGGATTCCAAGAAGCAAAAAACCGTAGATAAAATAAGAGGAATAATTGTTGGTAAATTTTGACAGGTTAAAAAGCATCTTGTTGCTTGGAATCATTCTCTTGGCGCTGAGGACGCTATATGCCAGGCCCACATATCTCACAGACATTATGAGGCAGGCAAAAAGCATGGCCCGAAGAGCACCTTTTTTCCCCAGACGGGAGGCCCCCTTATAAATGGCAAGGGCGGAAACCAAGGTCAAAATTATTCCAAAAATCATTCCCACCAAACTCAAGAGGTAGTTGGTGGACATAAGTGTGGCATCGTTGAGATAAGCCTCATAGGGGAATTCTGTAAAGGGTGGAAGGTGATAGAGATAGAGGGCTACCATCATGAGTCCCCCTGTAATCCAGGACCCGATCGTCCCAAGCTTGTCCCTCTTTTTTCCCAAAATTTGTAGGATAATAAAAAATATAAAGGCCGCAACAAAAACGGCAAAGGTCACCAGGTTCCATATTTTAATATCAAACTGATTGGTCTTGTTTTTACTGTAAGCCACCAGACAGGAGGCCAGAACACTGAATGTCAAAATCAGAGAAAAATATAATTTAGGTGGCCGGTCATAAGCCACTCTCAAATAGGCATAGATTAGCCCCACCACCAAAACCAGGGGCATGATTTGCTCCGTTACAGCGATTAGGTATTGAAGCATTTTTATCTCCTTTTCTAAAAACACAAACACGCTGTGACAGGGTATAAGCCCTGCCACAACGCCTTGTGCATAAACTATGTATTAAGAATTTTTTACCACTCCTGTGGTGTGTATTCCCATCCCTCAAAGGTGTACTCAAGGTCACCATCTTTGAAGTATTTGTCGAATGTACCGCCAGGACCTGTTGTATCATCCAAGTGTACCAGATATCCGTTATCCTCTGGGCTACCGATGGAGATCTTCAGGCTATAGGTATCTGCCTTATCAAGCTTAATGTTTGCTCCGTAATGAGGGCCATCAGATGCACTCATGGTCATGAATGTTCCCTTTGCTGCGGAAGATCCGTCAGAACCGATTACTTCATACTTTACAGTCAGGTAAGGAACCCAAGAACCCAGCTCGTATCCCAGATCGTTCTCAAGAGCGGAGATATCTGCCTCAAGATGGATGTTGAAGTCGTCAATGTCCTCGTTTCCGTTGGACATTGGTACTGGCTGGAAGTATACAGCGGAAAGGTTGATAAACTCTACCTTCTGGTCCTCGAAGATTGGGTACTCCTGGAATCCGGCTGCTCCATCCTCTCCTGGTGCTGCTGCCTCATCTGCATTCTCTGCTGATGCATCCTGAGTTGTCTCAGTAGTAGCTCCCTGGTCAGAGCTTGCTGTGTTTGTGGAACTGTTTCCGCATCCTGTCAGAGCAAAGGAAGCTACCATTGCTGTAACAAGGGCGGTTGCTAACATTTTCTTTTTCATGTTGCTACTCCTTTATAAAATATTTTTTATTATAATTCCGTGTTGACCACGGGAATTACCTAGTTTGGTTTTCCGAGGATTCTTCTCGGTTTTTCTGGGCTTCCAGGTGAATCCTCTTATTTCTCCCTGTGACCACAATGAAGATAATCAGGGTCACAAGCAGGAGAATCACCTGCGGTACCAGAGTCTCGTAGAGTGGATAGATTCCCAGGACGTCTAGGACATCGTTGGTTGGAATCACATCCTCCAAAAATGGAATGGTGTGGGCCACAAAAACATCTCCCTCAATTAATTCCTTGATTCCAGCTCCCAGGAAACTGATGGACATAATGAACATCAAAATACTTGTAGCTGTGAAGAACGGCTTAATAGGAATTCTGAGGCTGAGGAACTTGATGGCCAGGTAAACAAATACCAAAATTACACATCCCAGGCCAAATCCTGCCCAGACCATTTTGGCGTCCTCATCTCCTGTCAGCATTGGCTGGAAGAAGAGAACTACCTCGGCCCCCTCACGAAAGACTGCCAAAAAGGCGGTGAAGGCCAGGGCAAAAAGGCTGCCTCCCTGGTTGGATTTTTGAACCTTATCCTTGATATAGAGGTTCCAGGTGTCTGTCTCAGATTTTGACAGCATCCAGTTGCTTACATAGTAGAGAACTACAACGGCCAGGAGGGCTGTCACACCCTCGATTACCTCCTGGGAGGCAGTGTTTGCCAGCTTGACCAGGTCTAAAACCCAGGCCAGAAGAAAGCTGGCGCCGATTCCCACAAGGGAACCAATATAAACCGGTCGAAGTTTTCTCTTTTTCTCTTCCATATCATCTCCGGCAGACTTGGCCAGGTAGGCCATAATGGCGCCTACAATCAAAATAGCCTCAAATCCCTCTCGGAGAATAATGGAAAAACAGGCCATGAAGGTGACCCAGCCGGCAGAGCCAGATCCTTCCGACTCCCCTTCCGGGTTGTCCGGATCCTTGCCGTCCAAAATATATCCATCCCTGGTAATCATCTGATCCAGGGTATCTACCTCTTTGTTAAAGTCCTCGACGGACCCTCCCTCCTTGGTCACCGCCTTGGTGGCAGCAAACTGCAGCTCCACCTCGGTCTTGCGGGAGCCGGCGATTTTGCCCATGGCAATTCGCTCAAAGCCAGAGGTCTCGTAGTAGTTGTAATAGCCTGCATTGACGGTATCATAGGCCTCCTCTGCCTTGCCCTCGGCGTAAACCTCCTTGGCATAGGTAAAAAGGTCGTGCATGGCGGCTGCCACTCCCGTCCAGGTGGCCTTGAAGTCAGGGTCCTTGCTCTTCTCCCCCTCCACATACTCATCAAAGGAGTTATAGTATTGGGTGTAGGCCAGGGCCTGGTTGGAATTAAAAAGTAGGCCAGTGGCCATAAAAGCCATAAGCAAAATACTGTATAGGCTCTTGGCAAATTTCTTATTATTTTTCAAGATTTTACTCCTCTTCTTTCTGAATTTCTCCGTCCTTCATTCGGTAGCTGATGTCTGCATATCCCATGGCATCCCGGTCATGGGTTACCAGGAGAACGCCGCAGCCCTCTTTGGCCGCCTTCTTCAGCTCCTCCAGGACAATCCGGGTATTTTCCTCATCTAAATCCGCTGTGGGCTCGTCGGCCAAAACCACATCTGGATTCTTAATCAAGGCTCTGGCAATGGCCATTCGCCTCATCTCGCCGCCGGAGAGCTCAGAGGGCAGGATTTTTTCCAGGTCTCCAATACCCATGCGGTCCAAGAGGATTTTTCCATATTCTCTGGCTTCTTTTACTTCCTGTCGGTTCTTTTTGCCAACCCCATAAAGGGTTACGGGCAGGAGAACGTTCTCCAGGACAGTGAGGGACTGGACTGCCGTCTGCCCCTGGGGAATAACCCCTATGTGCTGGTTTCTATAATGGGCTAAGTCCTTGTCCTCCATCTGGTAGAGATTGTCCTCCCCCAGAAAAACCTGGCCCTCTTCCGGCTCAAGTATGCCAGCCAGCATATTGAGCAGGGTGCTCTTGCCCCCGCCGGAGGCCCCGTGGAGAACTGTTATTTTTCCCTCCTCCACCACAAGGCTCACTTCCTTCACAGGGAAAAAATAATTGCTGTCCTGTCTCTTGCGGTAAAATTGCTTGCTCAAATTTTCTGCTCTCAATTGCATCCTAATTCTCCCCTCTAAGAATAATCGCCGCATCAATCCTGCTGATTTTTCCTGCACAGAGAGCTGAGGCCAGGGAGGCCGCCGCCACCGTCACCCCAATCGCTCCCACGATCATGCCAAACATTTCTCCACCCTCAGGCAGGAGAAATGGCAGCTGGAGGGAATTTTGAATCAGATTGCTAAAGAGTTCCACCACCAGGTAGGCAAAGAGGGCGCCAAGCAGGCTTCCCGTCAGGCTAATCATCATGGTCTCCTTAAAGATCAGGCCCGCCAGACCTCCCCTAGAGGCACCTACCAGACGAATCACTGCAAATTCCTTGCGGCGCTCGTTGCAAATCATGGCAAAGGCCAGCATCATAATGATGAAAACCAGAATCCAAATCAGGACAATCATGCCCCCTGCCATGCCGGAAATTCCCATCAGCTTGCCGGACACATCATCTAACATGTTTTGAGTTCTCACGGCCTTAATATTTTTCACATGAATATTGATATTATTCATGACCTCCTCGGAATTATGATTTTCATCTGTATT
>JAILSA010000195.1 GCA_024697885.1 Eubacterium sp.
ACCACCATGTGGATGGTCATTAGGGTTCATAACAGAACCACGTACTGTTGGGCGGATACCCATGTGACGTTTACGACCAGCTTTACCGATGTTAATCAGGTTGTGCTCTGGATTTCCTACCTGTCCGATTGTTGCACGGCAGATAATTGGAACCATTCTCATCTCTCCGGATGGCATACGGATGATTGCATATTTGCCTTCCTTAGCCATCAACTGAGCGCTTACACCAGCGGAACGAACCAACTGTCCGCCATGTCCTGGGTACATCTCAATGTTGTGAATCTGAGTACCTACTGGCATATCCTTGAGCTCAAGGCAGTTACCAACGCGGATCTCAGCGTTTTCTCCGTTCATGAGAGTCTGACCAACTTTAAGTCCTACAGGTGCCAAGATGTATCTCTTCTCGCCATCTGCGTAGCAAACCAATGCGATGTTTGCTGTTCTGTTTGGATCGTACTCGATAGTCTTAACTGTTGCTGGAATACCATCCTTATTTCTCTTGAAATCGATAATTCTGTATTTTCTTCTAGATCCACCACCGTGATGTCTTACAGTGATTTTTCCCTGAGCGTTACGTCCTGCATGCTTCTTCAAAGAAGTTGTCAGAGATTTCTCTGGCTTGTTTGTTGTGATCTCGCTGAAATCATAACCGCTCATCTGTCTTCTAGAAGGGGTATATGGGTTATATGTTTTGATTCCCATTTACTTTACACTCCTTTCGCTATAAAAAGCTCTCTCTTATAATCCTTCAAAAATTTCAATTTCGCCTTCGGCCAAAGTAACGATAGCTTTCTTGCGCTTAGCTGTCTTACCAACAACCATGCCTCTTCTACGTTTCTTTCCGTCAACGTTCATTGTGTTGACCTTAGCCACCTTTGTTCCTGGGAACATTTTCTCAACGGCTTCCTTGATCTGAGTTTTTGTTGCCTCAGTGTGCACATAGAATGTGTATTTCTGGAACTCCATACCAGACATAGATTTCTCTGTGATTACTGGCTTGGAAATAATGTCATAATACTTCAAATCTGCCATTATGCGTACACCTCCTCGATTGCTTTTACAGCATCCTTGGTGATTACCAAGTTGTCATACTTCAAAATGTCATAGACATTGATTGAATGATTGTACACACCTCTTGCCTCTTTCAGGTTCTTAGCAGAAAGGATTGCGTTTGTGTTATCCTCGCCTACTACTACAAGAGCCTTAGCGACATTCAGGTTGTTCAAAACTGTCTTCATCTCTTTTGTCTTTGGAGCTTCAAAATCCAAAGCGTCTACTACGAACAATTTCTTGTCGTTGAGTTTAGATGTCAAAACAGACTTAATTGCTGCTGCTTTCTCTTTCTTGTTCATCTTGAAAGAGTAATCTCTTGGAACTGGTGCGAAAACAACTCCGCCACCTTTCCACTGTGGAGCACGGATAGATCCCTGTCTTGCATGACCGGTTCCTTTCTGTCTCCAAGGTTTTCTTCCGCCACCGCGAACTTCAGAACGTGTCTTAGCCTTCTGTGTTCCCTGGCGTTTGTTAGCCAGCTGTAAAACAACTGCTCTATGAACCAAATGCTCGTTTACTGGAGCGGCAAATACGGAATCGTTCAACTCTAAAGTCTCAACTTCCTTGCCTTCCTTATTATAAACAGATACGCTTGCCATCTGTGTCGTCCTCCTTTCCGAAAAGTTATGCCTTAACGGATTCTTTAATAATTACTGTTGATTTCTTAGGTCCTGGTACTGCACCCTTAACCAAGAGAAGATTGTTCTCAGCATCTACGCGTACAACCTCAAGGTTCTGGATTGTAACTTTCTCAGCACCCATCTGACCAGGCATTTTCTTGCCTTTGAAAACCTTGCTAGGATCTGACGCAGAACCGTTAGAACCTGCATGTCTATGGAATTTGGAGCCGTGACCCATTGGTCCGCGAGACTGTCCGTGACGCTTAATAGCACCCTGGAATCCATGTCCCTTTGTCTTTGCGGTAACATCAATCTTGTCACCAGCTTCAAAGATGTCTGCTTTAATTTCCTGGCCCAACTCGTACTCTGCAGCGTTCTCGAATTTGAACTCTGTCAAGAATCTCTTGTTCTCAACACCTGCTTTTGCCAAGTGACCTTTTACCGGTTTGTTCACGAGTTTCTCGCGAGTGTCGCCGAATGCAACCTGTACTGCCTCATATCCATCGTTCTCTACAGTTTTGATCTGAGAAACGAATACTGGACCAGCCTGCAGCACTGTTACTGGTGTCAAAACACCGTCTTCGTTGAAAATCTGAGTCATTCCAACTTTTGTAGCTACGATAGCCTTTTTCATTGTTTTTTCCTCCTAAATATTCTACAGCGGATCACTTCTTATTATAGTTGTAAGTGATCATCCTAGATGGTTACTGCCTGTCCTGAACCGTAGACCTCATCATAACCAAACCATCAAAATTCTTATTTCATCATTTTGATATCAATTGCAACGCCAGCAGGCAATTCCAATCTGGAAAGTGCATCTACTGTCTTCTGAGATGGTGTCAATACATCGATCAATCTCTTGTGAGTTCTCTGCTCGAACTGCTCACGGGAGTCTTTGTACTTATGTACCGCTCTAAGAATGGTAACAACCTCTTTCTTAGTAGGCAGTGGCACAGGCCCACTAACCTTTGCTCCGTTTTTCTTTACAGTTTCAATAAGTTTAGAAGCTGCAAAGTCGATCAACTGATGATCGTACGCCTTCAAAATAATTCTCATTTTCTGTTGACTTGCCATAAAAATAGCCGCCTCCTTTTCGTACTTTTTTGATTAGTACGACAAGTGGTGACTGTACACTCATCCGTGTGTGTCCTATCGGTTCATTATAAATACCTCCTGTCCGGAGGTTCGACTCACACGTTTATCTGCTCTAGGGCAGAAAGTATGTTACTGTACAGTGACTTGCCGTCAGGTTTCTCGACCGAAAATGCTGATCTCCGGTCTCTTGACATTCGCTCCACGGAAAACCCACCAAAACCGGTGGCAACCTCACGCTTCTTCGCTATCATGTCACAGCAATTAGTAGTCTAACATAAAAAAATACATAATGCAAGTACTTTTTTATATTTCTTTTTGGGCCCCTCAAAACAAAAAAAAGCCCCGGCCAAAAAGCCGAGGCTCATGTTCTCTATTCCATGAAAAATCTTCCGGATGCCCCGCAGGGAAGCACCAGGTTCCCTCTGGACAGGGGAAGACCTATTTCCTCTGAGGCCACCTGAGCCTCTGGATAACGGTCCAGGTATTTTTTCATTTCTATATTTAATAAGTAGGAAAGGACTGCAGGCTGCAATCCTGTGGTGTAGGAATTGATTAGGAAAAAGAGGGGCTTGTCGTTTAAAATCTTGACGCAGGACTTCACCAGTCCGTGAATGCAGTCCTCGATTTTCCAGATTTCTCCCTTGGGGCCTCTTCCATAGGAAGGGGGATCCATAATAATGGCATCATAGTGGTTGCCCCGGCGGATTTCTCTCTCCACGAACTTGCCGCAGTCATCCACCAACCAGCGGATTGGGGCCTGGCCTAGTCCTGAGGACTGGGCATTTTCCTTGGCCCAGGTCACCATGCCCTTAGAGGCGTCCACGTGGGTCACATGGGCTCCCGCCTTGGCGCAGGCCACAGTGGCTCCACCTGTATAGGCAAAAAGATTCAAAACCTTGATTTCCCTAGATGGGTCTGCTTCCTTGGCCCCGGCAATGAGCTTGGAGGCCCAGTCCCAATTCACTGCCTGCTCCGGAAAGAGGCCTGTGTGCTTGAAACTAAAGGGCTTGAGGTTGAATTTCAACTGGTTTTGTCCCTCTGGGAGTCCGCCTAACTTGTAGGTGATCTGCCACTGCTCTGGCAGGTCAAAAAACTCCCACTGGCCGCCGCCCTTGTTGCTGCGGTGGTAGTGGCCGTTTTTCCTTTTCCACTCCGGCGCGCTGTGAGGGGTGTCCCAAATCACCTGGGGATCTGGACGAACTAAAATGTAATCTCCCCATCGCTCTAATTTTTCCCCGGAGGAGGTGTCAATCACCTCATAATCCTTCCATCCATCTGCAATCCACATAGAAAATCCTCATTTATTATACATTAATCTCAGCTGTCATTCCCAAGTACTCCTTGTTGGCCTCAAGCACTGGGTTTACAAACTCTTCTACAAATTCTTTTACCTGACTTGGAGCGCGTCCCACATAACGGGATGGGTCCATGGTCTTTTGCAACTCTTCCAATGTCATTGGGAAGGCCTCGTCTGCTGCAATCAGCTCCAGAAGGTTGTTGTCTAGCCCCTTCTGTTTTACATTGGCGCCTGCCTGCATGGAGAGCTCGCGAATCTTCTCGTGAAGCTCCTGACGGTTGCCACCTGCTTTTACGGCATCCATCATAATATTCTCTGTTGCCATAAATGGAAGCTCGGACATGAGACGCTTGGTGATTACCTTGTCATATACTACCAAACCATCTGCCACGTTCATAAAGAGGTCCAAAATTCCATCGATTGCCAAAAATCCCTCTGCTACGCTGAGTCTCTTGTTGGCTGAGTCATCCAGAGTTCTCTCAAACCACTGGGTAGCGGATGTGATGGCTGGGTTGAGGGCATCGATCATGACATAGCGTGCCAGGGATGCGATTCTCTCAGATCTCATTGGGTTTCTCTTATAAGCCATGGCGGATGAACCGATCTGACTCTTCTCAAATGGCTCCTCCACTTCCTTCAGGTGCTGAAGAAGGCGGATGTCGTTGGAGAACTTGTGGGCGCTGGCTGCAATTCCTGCCAAAACATTTACCACTCTGGTGTCCAATTTTCTAGAATAGGTCTGACCAGATACCGGGAAGCATGCGTCAAATCCCATTTTCTTGGCAATTAACTTGTCCGCTTCCTTACACTTGGACTCGTCTCCATCAAAGAGTTCAAGGAAGCTGGCCTGAGTTCCAGTGGTTCCCTTGGAGCCAAGGAGTTTCATATGATCCAGTGTGTGGTCAAGGTCTTCTAAGTCCATAAGGAGTTCCTGAATCCAGAGGGTAGCGCGCTTACCAAGGGTGGTAGGCTGAGCTGGCTGGAAGTGGGTAAATGCCAGGGTAGGAAGGTCCTTGTATTCCATGGCAAACTTGGAGAGAATGCTAATTACATTCACCAATTTTTTCTTTACCAGCTTAAGTCCCTCTGTCATGATGATCACGTCTGTGTTATCTCCTACATAACAGGAAGTGGCACCCAAGTGAATGATGCCTGCAGCCTTTGGACACTGCTTGCCGTAGGCATAAACATGACTCATAACATCGTGACGAACCTCTTTTTCTCTGGCCTTTGCCACATCGTAATTAATGTCATCCATGTGAGCCTTGAGCTCTGCAATCTGCTCGTCTGTGATACGAGGATTTCCCTCAGCATCCTTCAGTCCCAGCTCCTGCTCGGTCTCAGCCAGGGCGATCCAAAGTCTTCTCCAGGTACGGAATTTCATATCTGGGGAAAAAATGAACTGCATCTCTTTGCTGGCATAGCGCTCTGACAATGGGCTTACATAATTATCTGTACTCATATTACTAATCCTTTCTTCTTATATAAATGGTTTTCTACATATCTATAGCAAAATCCGACCAGGTCAGATTTAGGCATCAAATTCTCCGCGGATGTCCTCTGTCGGTGGGTCCACAGGATAATTTCCTGAGAAGCAGGCATCGCAGTAGCCCGTCTCTCCCTCAATGAGCTCTGGCAGCCTCTTCCCGTCAAGATATCCCAGGGAGTCTGCCCCGATCAGCTGGCAAATCTGGTCCACTGTGTGGTCGTGGGCAATCAGCTGGTCACAGCTTGGCACATCCGTTCCAAAATAGCAAGGATACAAAAATGGAGGGGAACTGATTCTCACATGAACCTCTGTAGCTCCTGCATCCTTTAGCATTTGTACAATCAGACCACTGGTGGTTCCTCGCACGATGGAATCGTCCACCATAACTACCCTTTTGCCCTTGACTACCTCTGACAGGGCATTGAGCTTGATGTTGACACTGCTCTCTCTGGCCGTCTGCTTTGGCTTAATAAAGGTTCGACCCACATAGGTGTTTTTGATAAAACCGACCCCGTAAGGAATCCCTGACTCCAGGGCAAATCCCATGGCCGCCGCATTTCCAGAATCCGGCACTCCAATTACAATATCCGCCTCTGCCGGGTGCATCTGGGCCAAAATTTTTCCTGCCATAATGCGGGAGTTGTAGACGCTGACTCCGTCTAGGTGGCTGTCAGGTCTGGCAAAATAAATGTACTCAAAAATACATCTGGCCGGTTTTACAGTGCACATGGACTCGTCAGAGCTAATGCCGTTTTTGTCTAACATTACAATCTCTCCCGGTTTAACATCGCGCACAAACTCGGCTCCCACTGCATCCAGGGCACAGGTCTCGCTGGCAAGGAGGTAGGCATTGTCTCTTTTTCCAATGACCAGAGGTCTGAATCCATAAGGGTCTCTGGCGCCAATAAGCTTGCGGGGACTAGAAATCACCAGGGAGTAGGCTCCCTTTAACTTCTTCATGGCATTTTTTACCGCGTCCTCCACGCTGCCTACATTGAGTCGCTCTCTGGCAATCAGGTAAGCAATCACCTCGGTGTCGATGGTGGTCTGGAAAATAGCTCCTGTGTACTCTAACTCCCTGTGAAGTTCTGGGGCATTGACAAGATTTCCGTTGTGGGCAAGCATCAAAATTCCCTTGACATAGTTTAACACCAGGGGCTGAACGTTCTGGGAGTTGTTGGCTCCTGTGGTGGAATAACGAACATGTCCCACACCGATATTGCCCTTTAGTTTCTCCAAATTATCTGCGTCAAAGACCTCATTTACCAGTCCCTGACCCTTGGAAACCATTACCTGTCCCTTAGGGCCCTCTGTGTCGCTGACGGCAATACCACAGCTCTCCTGTCCCCTGTGCTGCAGGGCAAAAAGTCCATAATAAATCGTTGAGGCCACATCGCCTCCGTCCAAATCATAAACACCAAAAACACCGCACTCCTCGTGCAACCCGTCTGAATAAAACTCTTCTGTCTGACTACTCATCTTGCCCTCCTATGCTTTCTTCACCTTGGTCTGTCTCATTTAGTTTTCATTATTATTAACCTTCACAATGCCGCGGCGAATCTTGTCGGTCAAGATTCTGCGAACGGAAGTATTAATCTCTTTTTCACTGATTTTCCCGCGCTTGACGGCATTGATCAGGGCCTTGTAAGCCTGGCCTAAGTTGGCCGGCTTCACCATCAAATCGCAGCCCGCTCCCGCCGCCTTGGTCACGGCGTAGGCCTGGGAAAAATTGTCCGTAATGGCGCTGTCGTTGAGAGGGGCAGTCATTACCACCCGGTCAAAGGACAACTCCTCGCGAAGGAGCTTGGTCACCACTTCGCTGGACATGAAGGCAGGAATTCTGTCCTCCACTAACTTGGTCATGTGGACATTGCCCACCATGACGCAGTCGGCTCCGGCGCTAATACCCTCTGCATAGACGCTGAGTTCATTCTCTCGGAGTTCCATCAGGGTCTGGTCATTTTCCAAAAAGACATTTTCCGCCTCTCCGGATACCTGGCCCATGCCTGGGAAGTACTTGAGGGTCACGGCCATGTTGGCCCGCCTATAGCCCTCTACATATGCGGTCAAAAGTTCAGCCACCTCTGCCTCGTCGCCGCCTAAACACCGCTTGTCATATTCTGCATTTTTATTATAGGAAAGATCTGCCACAGGGGACAGGTTCATGTTGATTCCAAAGCCTCTTAGCTGCCTGCCAATGGCAAAGCCCTGCTGCTCGATCTGTACATCCGACATCTTGGATCCCATCTCTGCCGGGGTGTTGTATCCCCCTGCCGTCAGGTCCGAAACCTCTGCGGATATGGAGTAGTCTCCACCGCCGTCCTCCTCTACTGCCACGTAAAGGGCCGGGCCGGAAACCGCCTTTTGCAGGTCCATAGTCAGCTTCACAGTCTGCCGCCGACTCTTGACATTTCTTTTTTCCAAAATCACTCCCCCCACCTTGTATCGGCCGAGGGCGTCTATCATATCTTGTGTGGCCTCGTAGGAATACATGGACCCCTCTGGGTCGTCTAGCTCTGACAGGTTGACCATAAACATCTGGCCCACCTTGTCCTCAAGGCTCATATTTTTTACAATTTCTTCTGCCATGTTGAAGGCTTCTGTCTCAGACACATCCTCCACCGCCGCCGCAGAAACTGGTCCACCGCCTCTTTTTTGCCCTGCCGGAGTCCCCGTCACCTGGGCCGGTCCCCCCTGTCCACAGGAACATAAAAACAGGGTGGCTAGCGTTAGCAAAAGCAATGTAGATAGCTTTTTCATGTGTTTTACCCCTTTCGCCACCTCTACGCCCTAACATTATACTATAAGATTGTTGCATATACAAATAAAAAATTTTATCAATTTATGAACCCTTTTTTGTGATTTTCTTATATATCAGGAGGGAAAAGGGTCGCATAAGAAAAGCCCCTGCCTGGGCAGGGACTTTGATAAGTTATCATTTATCCAAGGTATATTTTCTTCAAGCTGTCGATCTGGCTGGTCATGCCCACCAAAAGTCTGTCCACCAAGGTAATGGCTGTCATGGCCTCCACCACTACCACGGCTCTTGGGACGATGATTGGGTCGTGGCGGCCCTTGATCTGGATCTGAATGTCCTGCCCCTGGCGGTTGACTGTTTCTTGCTCCTTAAATATAGAAGGAGTTGGCTTGAAGGCCGCCCGGAGGACAATGTCATCTCCGTCGCTGATGCCCCCTAGGATTCCCCCGGCAAAATTGGTTCTCTTCTTGATTTTGCCATCGGCTCCCATGTAAAAATCGTCGTTGTTTTCAGAGCCGGTTTTGTCAACTACGGAAAATCCCGCTCCGATCTCCACTCCCTTGACGGCGCCAATGGACATGATGCCAGAGGCCAGGCAGGCGTCTAACTTGCCAAAGACAGGCTCTCCCACTCCCGCCGGCATACCGGTGACGATACATTCCACCAGGCCACCTACGGAATCTAGCTCCTGCATTTTGCCAGCCAGGTAGTCCTCGGTCTTGGCTGAGACCTCAGGGTCCGGCATTTTGAGAGGACTTTTTTCCACCGCCTGGCGGTCAAAACTTTGCAGGGAGCACTGGAAGGGACCGATTTGCTTGGCATAGGCTAAGACCTCAACCCCCAACTCCTTCAAAATCCTGGAGGCAATGGCCCCTGCCGCCACACGACCTATGGTCTCGCGGCCCGAGCTTCTTCCGCCCCCTCGGTAGTCGCGAAAACCGTATTTGGAATCAAAAGTGTAATCTGCATGGCCCGGACGGTAGTAGTTGGCGATCTCTGAGTAGTCCTTAGACCGCTGGGAGGTATTTTCCACTACCAGAGATATAGGGGTTCCTGTGGTTTTGCCCTCAAAAACTCCCGACATAATCCTTACCAAGTCCCCTTCCTTACGAGGGGTAGAGTACTTGGTCTCTCCCGGTTTTCTTCTATTTAAATAGGCCTGAATGTCTTCCTCACAGAGGTCAATTCCCGCTGGGCAACCGTCTACTACCACGCCTAAACCGGCGCCGTGGGACTCTCCCCAGGTGGATATTTTAAAAATTTCACCTGTCACTGAACCAGCCATTTTCTACACTTCCTTTCGTCTTTTTACCTTTTATTTTTCTTCGTTCTATTGTATAATAAAAATAGTACAATTGAAAGGAGATTTTTATGTTTAGTCAGTTTTTTGGAAATTATTTATTGGAAACTAACAAAATCACTGCTGAGCAGCTCAACTCCTGTATGGATTACATTAGGTGCAATCGTGTTCGAATGGGACTACTCGCCGAAACAGAAGGTTTGCTGACGAGGGACCAGGCAAATGAGCTCAACCTCCTTCAGAAAAAATCGGATAAGCGTTTTGGGGATTTAGCAATTGAGAAGGGCTACCTTACCTCTGCAGATATCGATTATCTTCTGCAGCAGCAGGGCAATCCTTATCTTATTTTCATTCAGGCACTCCAAGAGGAAAAGGTTCTTTCCGCCGAGGAGATCGACGACTGCATGACTTCCTTCCAACAGGATAAGGGCTATTCTGACACAATCATCGAAGCAATTAAACAGGGTGACATCGAGAATATTTTGCCTGCCTTCGTCTCGGCGGAAGAGGAAGGTTATACAAATTTAATTAGCCTTTCACTCAGGTGCATCATTCGTTTTGTCAGCACCTATATCCGCTTCGAGGAGGGCAAGTTTGTCGACTCACTCTCCGCCCACGCAATGGCCTACCAGCACACAGTGGGAGACCAAAACAGCCTTCTCGGCTTTAGTTGCGAGGGCGACGACCTTTTAATCATCGCCCGAGAATTTTCTGGAGAGGATTTCACTCAGATGGACGAGGATGCTCTTGATGCCATTGCAGAGTTCACCAACTGTATCAACGGTCTCTACGCATCGGAGCTTAGCTTTAAGGACATTGAAATCGACATGGAGCCACCGTTCTACGGACTAGATGCCAGCCTTGATTTTGGAGGCCAAAAATTCTACGTCCTCCCTCTTTTCATCGAAGGCAAGAAGACACAGCTCATTATAAAAATAGGTTGATTAGGAGGTTTTTTCTATGGCAAGGATTTTAATCGTGGATGATTCCCGAACTTCCCGCCGCATGCTGCGAAACATTTTGACAGAGTGTGGACAGGAGATTGTGGGAGAAGCAGGCGATGGCCAGGAGGGCTACGAAATGTATGTGGACCTGAAGCCAGACATCGTCACTCTGGATATTACCATGCCGGTTCTTGACGGCCTGGGAGCTCTGGAAAAAATCATGACCTTTGACGAAAACGCCAAGGCCATTATGATTACAGCCGCCGGCCAGAAGGGCAAAATGGTTGATGCCATTAAGCTGGGAGCCGCCGAATTCATCCAAAAGCCTTACGAGGCAAATCAGATCGAAATGATTATTAAAAATTTCCAATAAGTAAGGACAAAGAAAAGGTCGCTGAGTATAAGCCCAGCGACCTTTTTTTCTATGCGTTCTTATGATTTAGAATCCAAGACGAATTCTTGTGATAAATCCATCCATAGCAGAAACCTTGGCATTAAAATCTTTTTCCTTCATTTTGCCAGTCAGGAATCCAAGTTCTCCCTCGATTCCGGCCTCTACATAATCCACTGGACCAAAGGCCGCCTCTACTGCTGCCTTGTCCTGTCCAGCCAAGCGGACGAAGAAACGGTTTTCCATGTCATCCATGGATGCCACTTCCATCTTGTCTGCATCCCAGAGAATCTGTACATTATTTCCCATCTGCTGAGTTGCCACAACCACATCGGATACCACTGCACTGGCTGTTGCCTCCTTGCCGGCACCCTTGCCGTAGAACATAACATCACCCAGCATATTGCCTGTTACGCAGATGGCATTGAAGACATCATTTACTGCAAAGAGTGGGTTGTCTGCCAAAATCATCTGTGGAGCTACCATGGCATAAAGCTTGCCATCTACCATTTTGCTGGAACCAAAAATCTTAATGGATGCCTGTAATTTGTTGGCATAGGCAAAATCCTCTGCTGTGATTTTGGTAATTCCCTCGGTGTAGATATCCTCGTAGTCCACCTGCTTGCCATAGGCCAGGGAGGTAAGGATTGCAATCTTGCGGCAGGCATCGTAGCCCTCCACATCCGCTGTCGGGTCCTTCTCTGCGTATCCCAGGTCCTGAGCCTCTTTCAAAACAGCATCAAAGTCAGATCCCTCTCGGGACATTTTGGTCAAAATATAGTTGGTGGTACCATTTAGGATACCGTTAATCTGCAGGATTTTGTCAGCTGTCAGGCAGTCGTTCAATGGGCGAATTACTGGAATTCCGCCGCCTACACTGGCCTCGAAGAAGAAGTTAACTCCCTTGTCCTTGGCAATCTGAATGAGCTCAGCGCCGTGGGCAGCTACCAACTCCTTGTTGGAAGTACATACGGACTTGCCAGCCTCTAAGGAAGCCTTTACAAAGTCGTAAGCTGGTTTGGTTCCCCCCATAGTTTCCACTACAATATCAATTTCAGAATCCTCCAAAATCACATTGAAGTCGTGAACCACCTTCTCCTGAATAGGATCTCCTGGAAAATCTCGCAGGTCCAAAACATATTTTACTTGGATTTCCTGGCCGGATCTCTTGGCCACAATCTCCTGGTTCTCCGTAATTACCTGAACCACTCCTGATCCCACGGTTCCATATCCTAATACAGCTACTTTAATCATTTTAGTCCTCCTGTTTGTCGCATTCTTCCTTATAATCTTTTACATATTTGTCAACCATATCCCATTGCTCCTGGCTTAGGAGATTGTTGGGATCTAGTACGATTACCAAATCATTTTCCTTGTTTTTGGCCACGAACTTGGCATAACCTGTCTTGCCTGTCTTCATAAGCTGTGGGAACTCCTTAACTTCCTGGTCCTCCACACGGAAAATTCCGGAAACTCCGTCTACCACTGCTCCAATGTGACCGTGGTCTGTCATCATAAGCATAATCTTGGTCTCTGGGGTCACTGGGGTGGCCGGCATAACCAGGTTTTTCTTCAGGGCCACCAGGGGAAGGAACTCATTGCGAATCTCCACGATTCCTTCCAAAAAGTCCGGCTCGTTGCCCGTCTTTACAAAATCCTGGTAGTTCTCAACACCCTGCATCTCGGAAACCTCTACTCCGTAGATTTTTCCACACAAAAAAACTGATACAATTTCTCTCATAGCACTCTCCCTTTCTCGGAATGGCTGCTTAAGCGTTAATCCACTTCAAATAAGCATTCATAAAGAGGTCAATATCTCCATCCAAAACCGCAGATACATTACCCGTCTCCGCATTGGTTCTGTGGTCCTTGACCATGGTGTAAGGCTGCATTACATAGGAGCGAATCTGACTTCCCCAGCCGATTTCCTTGCTCTCGCCGCGAATCTCAGAATCCTTGGCCCGATTCTCCTCCTCCTTGAGAAGTAAGAGCTTGGCCTTGAGCATCTGCATAGCCTTGTCCTTATTCATGTGCTGGGACCTCTCGTTCTGGCACTGTACCACGATTCCCGTTGGAAAATGGGTGATACGGATGGCCGATGAGGTCTTGTTGATGTGCTGTCCACCGGCTCCACTGGAACGGTAGGTGTCAATGCGGATGTCCTCGTCCGCAATTTCTATATCAATGTCATGTTTGATATCTGGCATAACATCGCAGGAGACAAAGGATGTCTGTCTCTTGCCCGCTGCATTAAATGGAGAAATGCGGACCAAGCGGTGAATTCCGTGCTCACTCTTCAAGTATCCATAGGCATTTTCTCCGCTAATCTGTATGGTCACAGACTTGATTCCCGCCTCGTCACCGTCTAGGAAATCCAAAATACTTGCGGAAAAACCTCTGCGGTCCGCCCAGCGCTGGTACATACGGCTGAGCATGCTGGCCCAGTCACAGCTCTCGGTACCGCCGGCGCCTGCGTGGAGGGTCAAAATAGCATCCTCCCCGTCATGCTCTCCTGTCAGCATGGTAGTGATGCGGAGCTCATCAAATTCTGCCACAAAGTCCTTAAACTCCTGCTCCACCTCTGGAATCAGGGAAGGGTCTTCCTCCTCATTGCCCATCTCAATCAGGGTCATAATGTCGTCGTAGGCCTGGCTGAGCTTGTCTGCCCTCTCCACAACGGCCTTAAGGTCCTTGGCCTCCTTCATGGAAGCGCTGGCAGCCTCTGCATCGTCCCAGAAGTTAGGAGCCTCCATGTTGCGCTCTAACTCCTCTATTCTCAATTTCTTATCTTCCAGGTTGAGTGAATCTCTTACCTCCTCAATGGGAGCCTCGTAGCTAGCGAGTTCGATTCGGATGTTATCCAATTCAACCAAAAAATCACCGCCTATTGTTTATTTTTCTTATCTTCCACAGCAGTACTTATACTTCTTGCCGCTGCCACATGGGCACGGTGCGTTTCTGCTGATTTTTTCTTCCTTGCGAACCTTTGGTCCCTTCTGAACAGAGTCGTCGCGGTTGGTTCCTGTCACCTGAGCCACCTGCTCACGCTCTACCTTCTGCTCAATGCGAACATGCATAAGCATGCGGACGGTCTCCTCACGGATAGACTCTGTCATCTCGTTGAACATATCATAGCCCATTAAGCGGTACTCTACTACAGGGTCTCTCTGGCCCAGGGACTGGAGTCCAATACCCTGACGGAGCTGGTCCATATCGTCAATGTGGTTCATCCAGCGGCTGTCTGTAGCCTTCAAAAGAACCACGCGCTCTACCTCGCGGATTTGTTCCTCTTCTGGGAACTCAGCCTCCTTGGCCTCGTAGAGGCGGATGGCTTTTTCCTTCAAATCCTGAATCAGGGAAGCCTTGGTAATTCCCGCGTCTCTCTGAGGATCGAAGGTTACAGGCTCAAGTGGAATCATTGGCAGAAGAATTTCGTTCAATTCATCTAAGTTCCACTCCTCAGGAATCTGAGTATCATTAATGGTTGTATTTACATATTTTTCTACCAGCTCCCCAATCATGGTGATGATCTCATCTCTCATGTCATCTCCATCCAAAACCTTGCGGCGCTCGGCGTAAATAATCTCTCTCTGTTCGTTGTTAATCTGGTCATACTCCAGCAAATTCTTACGGATACCGTAGTTGTTGCCCTCAATCTTCTTCTGGGCGCGCTCAATGGCCTTGCTGAGCATCTTGTGCTGAATCTGCTCTCCCTCTGGCATTCCCAGAGAATTAAACATATTCATAAGGCTCTCAGAACCAAAGAGTCTCATCAAATCGTCCTCTAGGGAGATGAAAAACTT